>JAGLSW010000166.1 GCA_023135565.1 Candidatus Aminicenantota bacterium
TCAAAACTTTTGATGATTGAGAAGCAAAGGCGCTCACACGCTGCTCCTGCGGCGAAGCCGCTCATAGGTTGGGGACTCCGTCCCCCTCACTCGCTGCTGCAATTTGAGAAATTATTATGAGTAAGAAAAAAATCTGGTATGTCTACTACGGCACCCGCGGCACCGCCGGCGCCTACATCCACAGCCTGCAAGAAAAATGCCTAAAAAATAACCTGGACAGCACCGCTTTCGTCAGTTCAAAATATCGCTTTAAAACTAAAAAAATGCGCAAGATTTTCTTTCCTATCACCGAACGCACCGAAAAACGTAATTTTCTCATAAAAGCAGTACGCTATTTCGAGCTGGCTTGCGGCTATGGCTGCCTTTTTTGGGGAGCCGTAATATGTCGCCCGGTAATAAACCTGAGTCTCACCGATGACTTAGGACTCACTTACTATTTTTTCCGCTTATTAAAACTCTTTAAACTAAAAGTTTATATCACCTGCCATGATGTAGTCAGCCACCATAAAGGGATAACAAAGAGAAGATTAAAAATGTACGAGGACGCGGAAAAACTGATCGTGCACAGTTCTTATGCCTTTTCGGCTTTGGCGGAGATCGTGGGCGCGGAAAACAAGAAGAAAATTTTTAAGTTTCCTTTCCCCTCTGCTTCTTTCCGGGAGATTTTGTCGCCGCAGCGCATGGAACAGGCTGAAAAACGGCTGGCAAACCTGGTAGGTAAAGAAAAGGATTACTTTCTTTTTATCGGCATTGTGCGCCGGAGCAAAGGGATCGACACCTTAGCGCAAGCCTGGGCCAAATGCAGTGCCCGGGACACCGGCAAACTGGTAGTGGCAGGCAAGTGGTCCGGCGCTGCCGTCGATCTGAAAGCAGCGGTCAAAGCGCTGCCCAATTGCATTTTGATAGATAGATATTTAGAAGACGAAGAATATACTTATTTAATAAAAAACGCCCGGTTTGTACTCTTACCTTACCGGGATTATTCTCACAGCGCCGTGCTTTTTTCCTGCGCCTGGAGCCAGGGTGCAGTCATCATCAGCGACATCGAGATGTTTAAAGAACTGCTGCCCGGTTATGGGTTGACCTTTCCCGGAGGCGAAAGCGACCTGCTGGCGGAATTAATCGACAAAACGCAGGGTTTTTCCGATGAAGAGATCGAAAAATATAGACAAATCCTATTCGATTCCGTAAAAAACCTGGACATCGAGTTGGAAAAAGGAGTAAAAAAACTTTACGAGGAGTTTAAATGAAGATATTAGTAACCGGAGGATCTGGATTTATCGGCACAAATTTGTGTAATGAACTGCGCAGCAGGGGGCATCAAGTGACTGCCTGTGATTTGTGCAATACAGACCGGGAAAACTACATCAGGTGTGATGTGCGCAATTTCCGGCAGCTTGAAAGAGTATTCGACATGTATGGCCCCTTCGATTATGTGTTTCACCTGGCCGCCGAGTATGGCCGCTGGAATGGCGAAGATTATTATGAGAATCTCTGGCAGACCAATGTGATCGGCAGCAAGCATATGCTCCGGCTGCAGGAGAAAAATAAATTCAGGATGATTTTTTTCTCTTCCGCCGAAGTTTACGGCGATTACGAAGGTGAAATGAAAGAGAGTGTCATGGCGGAGAATCGGATCGCAGACACCTATCAAATGAACGATTACGCCATCACCAAGTGGGCCGGTGAATTGATGTGTTTGAATTCCGCCCGCATGTTCGGCACTGAGACTGTCAGGGTCAGGCCGGTGAACTGTTATGGGCCACATGAAGAGTATACGCCGTACCGTGGTTTTATCCCGAAATTTATTTATCACGGTTTATTTAACAAACCTTACACAGTCTACAAGAACCACAAAAGGATCATAGATTATGTAGAGGACACCTGCCGCACATTTGCCAACATCGTGAATAATTTTATCCCCGGGGAAGTGTATAATGTAGGCGGAAAAGTGGAATGGGAAATGGAAATCAAAGAATACTCGGATATGATTTTGAAAGCCATAGGCAGGGATGATTCCATCGTTACCTATAAAGAAGCCGAAGTAAACACCACCAAGATAAAAACCATGGATTTTTCCAAATCGGTCGGGGATCTCGGTCATGATGCGCGGATAGACCCCGAAGAAGGCATTAAGCGCACCGTTGCCTGGATGAAAGATTACTACAGGCTCTGAACCCCACGCGCGTGGGGGGGCTAAGGGTGGCTTATACCCTGCCCACGTGGTGGGCCGCCGCACCCTCGAAGGCAAAAAAAAATGGTCGAGAGGTTGAAACGCGCGTAAAAGATATGTATAATGTACAGGAGACAAATTAAACTTTTGGAGGTAAAAGTGAAACAAAAAAGAAAAATTTATCAGTTGGGCAAGAAACTCGCGGTTTTACTGGGAACTGTGACAATAACAGTGTTTTTAGTAAGTATAGTCTTCATTATGGACTCCTTACAGGCACAGGAAGGTTTCGTAAACAGGGCGGGCATCGTAGGTATAGGAACTGTCGGTTCAAATGACTGTGTTTCTTTTTCGGCTGGAGAAGATGCGGTGAATTTAGGAAACGGCAGTCGCTCAGATAATCAAAAAAAACCCTATATAACTTCATTAGCGCTTAAATTTCGAAGAAAATCTTATCCTTTTTCTATTGTCTTTGTGTCTGAACGTGATGGAAATAAAGAAATTTATAAAATGGGATTTGACGGCTCAAGACAAGAAAGATTGACAGATAATAAATATAGCGATTCCAGCCCCAAATGGTCCCCGGATAAGACACAGATTACATTTGTACGGGTGCAAGGAAAAAACTACGACATTTTTATAATGGACGGCAATGGTAAGAATGAAAAAAGATTAACAAATAATCCAGCCAGGGATTATGACCCTGTCTGGTCCCCCGACGGAAAAAAAATTGCTTTTATACGTAATCATGATACCTTGATTGTGATAGATACTATTGGGGGAAAAGAAAAAATAATTGTCCGGCAAGACCAGATTCGAGGTCACTGCTGGTCTCCGGATAATAAAAAGATTGCCTTTTGTTTTCACGAGTTTCAAGACGTTCGCCAAATTTTTGTAAAAGATATTGGAACTGGAAAGCAGAAGTATTTGTTTAGTTATAATCAAGCTGGTTCTTTGTTTCCAGCCTGGTCACCTGATGGTTCCGAACTTGCCTATAGAAGATTGTATCATAACAAACATGGAATCTGGAAATGGAAAGTAAATATTAATGATGCTGCCGGTGCCGGAATGCATACCAAATTGGCAAAAATTAGCACCTACTCAGGATCATCCGGTAGATTTGGAATTAAATGGTCGACTTTTGTAATGAGAAATAGACTGAGTAAAATAGCCTACGGTGACCTGAAACATGGGCGGACAGACATATATATAGTAAATTCAGACGGAAGTGAAAACATAAACCTGACAGATGGTAGATTTGTTAGTATCGAATCATTCGATTGGAATGATCCCGTTGGTTCTCATATTATATTGTCCGGCAGCCTTCCCCGCAGAAGTTCCGGTTTAGATATCTTTAGAATACAGGCAAAAAAGACAAGAAGAGGAGTGAAAATCAAACAGCTCACTAACTCGCCCGGTAATGACTCCCAACCTGATTTTTAATATAAATGGGATGGCCCCCCTCAAAATACAAAGCTCTTAAAAAAGGGAAAAGACCAAATTATCGATGCGGACCATTTGTGGAAAACTCTCGATATTTGAGAAGCGGAACAAAATAGCCCTTGTGCCGGTTACCCAGCGTCGAAGGATATTCCCGTCGTATCGTTCATCAAACCCCACGCAGTTTTTTTTTTTTAACGCCCCTTGCCGCGAAGCGGCTCATTGGTTGGGTGCGCCGCACCCTCGAAGGCAAGAAAAAAATGACCTGGGGTTGAAAACACACAAAATATGTGTATAATGTGTGAGGAGCATATGGGAGGTACGGCATGCAAGTAAGACATAATATTACGTTGGACGCGGAAGTTTCCGGGGAATTAGATAGCATTGCCCGTGAACTTGACGAAAAAAAGAGTTATATAATCGAGAAAGCGTTGACTGTTTATTTCGATATGCTTGATTTAAGATTAGCCCGGAAAAGGTTGAAAGCTCTTAAAGAGGGCAAGGATGAAATCATAGATGCTGAGGAAGTGTGGAAAAGCCTGGGCATATAATTAGTTTCTTCGCCTCCGGCGGCCCTGCCGGGTGACGCTCCCATTAAATTGTTGTTGGGGGCAGCGGGTGAGCGCTTTTGATTCTCAATAAACAAAAGTTTTGTTCAAACTTTTTCAAAAG
>JAGLSW010000167.1 GCA_023135565.1 Candidatus Aminicenantota bacterium
CCCGGCAGGGCCGCCGGAGGCGTTTCTAAATTATTTTTATTATAAGATTAAAGAGCTCTTCTACAGTGCGTACCCCGGCAATTTGGGCATCATCGAAAACGATTTTAAACCTGTCTTCCGCAGTGGCAACAATATTCATCAAGTCCGCCGACTCTGCTCCTAAATCTTCCATAAAACGGTCACCGGGCGAAACCTGGCGCAGTCCCAATTGCAATTTTACCAATTCTTCTATATCTTCTAATGTCACGGCCATTACGATTTCTCCTCAGCGGCTGATTTCAGTACAGCGCGAATCTCATCGGCAATCACCCCGGCTTGTTTTTGCTCCATGTCGGCATCTAAATAAAGAATATTATAATTAATTTTCCCGTCGAACAAATTCACCAATGCCGTATACTCCGGCCCTACCACGAAGTTCGACACAAAAGCACGAATATCCAGCACTTCTATTTTTCCATAATTCTTTTCCAGCAAAATCTGGCCGGTATAACTCAACGCCGTGGCGCCCATGCGAAAAGATTTAGTGCGGAATATCATGCTCATCATCCGGTAACTCAACAGGTTGGTGCAAAACTTATCGCTCCTTTTGAGCGCAGGATAGGCGATATCATTTAACTCCCGCGCCAGTTCCCAGACCTGCGGCGTCTCTTTCATGCCTACGGTATAACGCATCATGGCAAAATAACTGCCCACATGTTTAACGCCTAAAGGCGGCACTAAATAAGGCCGCAAATCGGCAGTATTAACATGACGCAGGGGAAGCGGCCGGCCTTCATAAATATGCTTGTGCACCGCCATCAGCATGGCTGCGGTAAGCAGGTTGGTTAAGGTTACCCTTTTTTTACGGCAGAGTTTTTGCAGGGCGGCGCTTGTCTCTTTCGAGAATTCCATAGGCAAGATTTTATTTTTTGCAGCCGGGTGAACCGGCGCTTTCCTGCTGCCCTTAGTGCCCAACCGGTAAGAAAATTCATCCCCCATCTGCCGCAGCATAAAGGAAAAAAGACGCCACTTACGCCGCAGTCTTTTGAAAGCGGGAGGTAAAAAAGACTCTATGGAAGGCAAGAAAGGTAGCGGTTCCACTTTTTTAAATTTTTCTTTAGAAACGCCGGACTCGATTTCCGCGCACAAGGAGAGCGCTTCATTTAGGATACCGCCTATCGAAGCAGCATCGATCACCGCGTGCTGGAAAGTAAAGATAAGTTCGCTCTCTTTTTTGCCGCCTGGATCAGTCAGGTAAGTTAGGCGGAACAGCGGTCCGGTAAAAATGTCGAAATTTGTATCGAGTTCCTCTTCCGCTATTTGCCGCCAATGGTTTTCGTCCCGGCGTTTTACTGTTTTCAGAGGTATTTGCGGCGTTCCTTCGGTTTGAAAGTAATACCAGCCTTTTTTTTCAAAAATATGGGCGCTTAAAAGCGGATGACGCCGCTGCAAATAATCTAAAAGAAGCCGCAGCGTTTTTTCACCGGGGCCGCCGGCTATGCGCAAAATAACCACCGCATTAAAACTGTAATGCTCATTCGACATGGCCTGGGCCATTTCAAAGTTTCCTAATTTTCGTATCATATTAATTCTTTTATAATATTTTGCCTCCGGCGGGTCAGAACC
>JAGLSW010000168.1 GCA_023135565.1 Candidatus Aminicenantota bacterium
CTTTTGAAAAAGTTTGAACAAAACTTTTAATAATTTAGAATCAAAAACGCTTCTTGCCGCGAAGCGGCTCTTAGCCCCCCCACGCGAGTGGGGTCGCCTCCCCGTGCGTTCGGGGTTTTTATGAATTCGCAATTATACGTATACATTTTTTTACTCAGGCTTTCTCTACATTCCTGGGCAAATCCAACACAATAGTAGTGCCTACACCCTTCTCAGACTCGATCTCGATCTTCCCTTTATGCAAGTCCACGATACGCTTGACTATAAATAATCCGATGCCGGTGCCGATCTCCTTGGTAGAATAATCTATATCGAAAATCAATTCCAATTCCTTCCCGTCCATACCGATACCGCTGTCCTTCACCTCTATGGCTACCCGGTCGCCTTGCTCTTTAATGTCTACAATAATCCAGCCTTTCTTATCTCCGACGGCATCTATACTACTCATGGGGGACAATCTCGTTTCTTTACGAAGATTTTCTGATCGAGAAGAAATCGTTTCGTCCCCGTTTATAGACTGCGGGCCCGCGCCCGCCTCGATGGCATTGAGCAGCAAATTCACCAACACCTGCTTGATCTTGACCTTGTCTAAGAAAACACCATAATTCCCGGCTTCAGCGGCATTCACGGAAAATTCAAAACCGCCGTAAACCTGGCTAAAATTAAAAACCTCCTCCTTGACTAATTCCAACAAATCAAACTCAACAGCCAACACTTCATCCAGCCGCGAAAGATCCAGGAAACCATAAGAAACCTGGCGCAAATGCTCTGTTTCGTCCATGATGAAATTTATCGACTTCTCGATGATCTCTTCGTATCCGGGGTTCTTGTCCTGCAGCGACTTGAGTATCTGCTCAGCAGACAACTTGATGGGAGTCAAGGGATTCTTTACTTCATGAGCTACGCGGCGCCCCATCCTGATGATGGCTCTCATCCTGGACAACTCCGAAATATTCTGCTTCTCCCTGCGAATACCTTCGATCATGGAATTAAATCCCAAATAAAGACTCTTTAACTCTATTTCCGGGGGAACCTTTTGCAGCGGCTCTAAGTTCCCTTTTTCTACTTCCCACATGCCGCGGTTCAATTCATTAATGGGCGAAATAATCTTGCCGCGGAAAAAAAAAGCCGTGGAAAAACCGATGATCGCCAAAATAAAAAACAAAGTAATAATAAAATCGGTATGGAAACTCCTTTCAGATAATATTTTTCGCCAACTATAAGAAAATTCCACGGCAAAAATATAATCGGCCGTCTTAAAAAAAAGAGAGTAACCGTCCCGGCTTAATACGAATTTCTGCTTCTGTTCATCCAACAGGTGCAGTATATGGGAATTTAAATAAACGGGAATTTCCGCATTCATCAGTTTTCTTTGATTGGATGAATCTAATATTACCCCCTTTTCATAAACGCTGACATCACTGTTCAATAGTTCCGACATCAATAATAGGTGTTCCTGGTTGATCTCGCCGCTCTCTTCTCCTAAAAGATTGAAAGCGATATTTTGCGCGGTCCTGCCTTTCTCATATTCGACCTGGCGCATTTTGCGTTGCGACGACTGCAGGTTAAAATTCAAAGAAAATAAAGAAAATATAATGGCGGTCAACAGGGAAATCAATGTTAAGAAAGAAAAAACCCGGATAGAAAAAGAATAATAGATGGATTTCCACTCTATTTTTCTTAACTCTTTGAAATAAAACAGCAGGAAGAGGATGAATAAAAATAAGAATATCTCGATAATCCCGGAAAAATTCTTGAAGATCGTATTACCGGGAAAAAAAATGATGATGGAATTCCGACTGCGGCTGTGTTTAAAAATATAGCCGTTAAAGCTCAACCCCGTATGCTTGAACTTAATCCAACGATCATTGTTTTCTAAGATACCGGCTACATCACGCAAATTAATATTCGAGGGATTCTCGACGATGTGGTTCTCTTCATTCAATTTTATATAACTCAGGTCCCTGCCGTTGATCTTTTTGTCGATAGTAAAAATATTAAACCGGTCCTGGTGCCTGAGTATCAACCGCGGCGAATTTAAAACCTGGATGATGATATAACCGAGAGTTTCATTCCTTTTTTTCACACCGGCAGCCGCAATGGCCAGGGAGATTTCTTTACCGAAAAGTTCAGCAGTGGTATCCTCGATGGACCAGAAGGGGAAAAATTTCTGGGTAGGTAATTTTATAAAAGGCATCTGGTATGAGTACTGGCAGGTAATTTCGCCGTCTTTTGAAATAAGAAAAATACCGGAGGCAACATTCTCCCGCCGGGCAATGCTCATGCGCCAGATATTCACCAATTTACTGTCCGTACATTCCTGGAAAAAATCCACCAGGCCGGTGCTCCTGGAATGAATCTCGTGGATCATCTCCCGGGCGATAAAGCGGGCATAATTATCCTGGTTAAGGAAGATGTTTTTTAGGTTATGGGTAATAAATTGTTTTTTATCGTTGACCGAATTAAACGCGGTCAGGTAAGCGATGGAAAGGGCAAGCAGGAAAACCACGGTCAGCCTGGGAAAAAATCCGCCGGGGAAACTGTGTCCCTTTTTCGCCTCTCCTTTTAAACCGGCAGCCGATTTTTTTTGTGGAAGAACCGGACCACCGCCCGAACTAACCCGTCCGCGGCGGGCCTGGGGGAATAGCAGCATGATAAATAGAACCAGCGAAAACACCAGGACATTGAAAAATGCCAATTTGAAAACATAATGCAGCAGTAGTACCATCGCACCCTGGAGCACTAATAAAGCCGTAATATTCGCCGCCCCCTTTTTATGAATACCCGAGAAAAGTTTGCTGAAAAAACCAACTTTTCGGCCAAAGCGGGCGAGGATGAAATCCCCCGGCCCCTCATAGGCTGCGGACGTCGTCCCCTTAATGCCCTGGAAAAGTTTGCTGAAAAAACCGGCTTTCCGGTCAACGCGATCCGATGTGAATTCTCCAGGCCCCTCATAGGCTGCGGACACCGTCCGCCCCCTGGCAAAAAAGAGGGGTATCAGGTGCAGCAGCAGCAGCGAAAGGAGCAGGCTTAAATACTCGAAACTGAAATTAAAATCGGCATAGATAAAATTTACGGCTTTTAAAATTCTATTACTAAAACCGATTACGAAAACCAGGCTGAGATTAAAAGCAATATAGTTGATTTTACTCTTGAGTCTATCTCTCAGGAAATAGAGCAGGGAAACTAAAAATAATAAAACCACCGCCAACCGGTAAGTAGAAGCCAGTTCGATATTCCTATCGAATAATTTTAGGTAGAGGTTGCTTTCCCGCACTAAGGAAAGTAAAAAAAATAAGTCAACCAGCAGCGCCAGCCGGCATAAAGCGGCAGCCGTCCGCTTTTTACTATAGGAGAGATAGAGGGTATTCAAAAGCAGGAAAATCAGGATCGTTATATACAAAAAAATGTTCTTTTTACGTTTAAAATACAGTTCCGCTTCCTCTTCCGAAAATCTCAATTGCAGGAGTATTTGCCCGTTGGCGTGTTTTAAAAAACAGTTGTAAGAGAACAGCCCTTTTTCTTTCTCATAGTGATAGCTGTCTGCCGCCGCTTCCTGCGTCTTTTCCGCGAAGTATTTCAATTTGGCAAAAAAAAAGTTGTATTCCAGGTCTGCCGACAGGGAATTATTTTCTATATTGAAAAAAAACTTGACATAAAAAGTCCGCGCAGCAAATTTTTTAAGAAAAAAAATATCCCCGCTTATTTCGATCAGGCACCAGCCGCCCGGGGTCAGGGCTTTCGATTCGAAATGGTATATCTCGCCGAAATATGTGGAGATATTACCCTCTTCTTCTATTATCAGGGCCTCCTTCGGCAGCATTTCGTCGTGGTCCAATTTCCCGGCGGCAAATTTCTCATACAAATCCGCGCCTCTTTTTTCGAATGCGCCGATCCTATTTTTTAAATCTCTCTCCAGGCTTTCGACATTGGCAGAAATAGATTTGTACACTTTCTCACTGTTTACCTCCGCGCTGCCGGCAAAAAAGGCAAAGAGGACTAATAGGAGAGATAATACAAACAGGACGGCAAAAACTTTTTTCTCTTTATTTAGGCCCGAAAAAAACATGTTACTCGATCCTCAAGCCTCTTAAATTGTAGAGTTTCCACTCTTTTTTTTTGGTCAGGAAAAAGATAAATTTATAGTAGGTTTCTTTTCCCGATCTTTTATTTCGCAGGATAAGGTTTAGAGATTGGATGGCAAACTTTTCCTCCACTTGCAGGGAAACCCATTCGATTTTTTTCGCTTGAAAGTGGGAAAATTCCCCGGTAAGTTTTTCTGAAAGTTTTTCCCTGTAGAAATATCCTTTCAAGCGGAATGGCGGTTCTAAGTTGACCGACGTTTTTTCCGTACAGATTTCCCTAAAGGCTTTAAAGTCGCCGTTCAGGATAGCCTCTTCGATGGGCTGCTCCAGCAGGTAGAATTGGGCAAAAGCCAGCGGCGCAATCAGGCAGAAAAAAAATAAAAAAATAATTTTTTTCCCCGTAGTCGTTTTTTTAATCATAAGGGCTATCCAGCGATACAGCGTTTTTTCCAGGGCTAAGCTTGAAAAAAAAGCCGCCTTACGGTGGGAACTCGAAATTATCGACAACATGTTGTTCATTACCGCCATGTAGTGGCACAGCGGCGCACTAATACTTGATATAGCTGGTTACCGGGTAGCCCGGCAATTTTTCGATGCCTTTCAGGAACTCCAATTCGATGAGGAACTCCATGCCTAAGATTTCACCTTTTAGTTTTTCTACTAATTTTGCCACAGCCCGGGCTGTGCCGCCGGTAGCCAGCAGGTCGTCCATAATGACTACTTTTTCCCCCGGTTTGATGCCGTCCACGTGTATTTCCAGGGTATTTTTGCCGTATTCCAGGGTATAGTCTTCGCTAATGGTTTCGGCGGGCAGTTTACCCGGTTTCCTGGCCGGCACAAAACCGCAGCCCAACAGGTAGGCGGCCACACTGCCGAAGATAAAGCCGCGTGATTCGATGCCCACGATTTTATCGACTTCTTTATCGTGATATTTTTCTACCATTAGATCGCACACATGTTTGAAAGCGTCGGTATTTTTCAGTAGTGTGGTGATATCTTTAAAGACTATGCCTTTTTCCGGGAAATCGGGAACGTCCCTGATAAATTCTGCAAATTTCATTATACCTCCGGTATTTAAGTTTAAGGCTATATAATAATACATTTTGCAACTTTTTTAAAGGGGCAAAAGGGAAACTATTCAGTTTTGCGAAAAAACCGGGTTAATAAGGAAAGATACCGGTAGGCACGAATGATTTCGCCCCAAAAAACTTTGAAGAGATAATGAAGTAGGACACTGCGGTGAAGAGAGGGGTTTAACCGGTTTCGATATAGTAACCGCCGGTTTTTTTGCTGCCTGAGAATTTGATTCTGCCTTTTTCTTTTAGTTTTTTGATCTGCCCCTCGACGGTTTTCAGGGCGACGCCCAGGGCCTCTGCCATAACAGGTGTGCGAAGTCCCGGGTTATTTTTAATGCAGCTATAGAGTTTCTCTGTACCATTTTTTATTCCCTGATTTAATCCCTCATTTATTCCCTCATTTAATCCCTCACTCTCGATACCTTTCCTATAAAAGACCACTAAAAAACCGGTTGCAGATTGCCCTGCTTGTGGAGGACACACGTTTGACCTGGCATCTCAAACGTGTTTACTATGCGGAAATCAAGAGGAAATGATTGAGTGTGACGGTTGTCATGAGTTGGTATGGGAGTCTGAAATCCAGGTTGTCGATGATTTGGCAGGCGATGAAAATGGAATGTATTCTTATGAGCTTAATATATGTCAAAAATGCATCGATGATGCGCTCGAAACTGAAGCAGAAGCAGCCTCGCTAGGAATGGATTGAAGTAGTAACATTAGCGGCTGGTCTGCCATCTTAGCATTACGGTACCGCAGTCATACATTTGTCAATGGGTGTTCTGCTCCTTTTTCAACTTCCTTATCTTTTCAGTAGACAACCCGGTATATTTTGCTATAGTCTCTACGGGCAAACCATCAACCAACATCTCTGCGCCGTTTTTATCAGCCCTTTTTCGATTCCCGTCTTCATTCCTTTTTCGATTCCTTTTTCAATTCCTGTCTTCATTCCTTCTTCTAAAACTTCACGTTCCCATATGGGTACATATTCCATTTTAAATTCCTACCCTGCTTTTTCGGGCTTCCTGCTTTATACCGGTTTGTCGTTTTTTCGTAATCATCCGTTTACCGTTTTGCGCTGTTAATCATAACAAAAAAACACCATAATTTCAATCTTTTTGCTCAACATGTATTGCACAGCTATTTCCTCGAAATTTATCAAAATTTCATTAGATACGTTCTTCTACAAATTTCCCGGTAACGTATTTGTGCAGCACACTACCGATCAGGGTTTGATAAGGCAGTCCTTCGATACTCGCTTTTATCTTAAGTTCTCTCAGGTCTTTTTTAGTCAGGTTTATGGTTACACGTTCGCTCTTCCGGGAAGAAGCTTTGAATATCCCGGCATATCGTTTTTTTTCTTCTTCAAGATTCTGTATCGGCTGCCATTCACCTTTTTCAACCGATTCTATAAGCTCTTTTTCTTCTTTGTCATAGTATTTCATGGAGACACCTCCTTCTTCTTTAAATATTTTTTCGTTAAAGCCCTACTCGGGAATATTGTTTTTAAAAAAACCTCTTCCTCATTTTCCACGAAAGGGACACAATAAATATAGTCGTGAATCTCTATAATAAACATCCATTGGTTGGGATACCTTTCTTTGTTAGGGTGCTTTACAATATCAACGGATTCTTGATTCTCAATATGATACTTTATAATTTCAAAAGAAATCCCCCTATTTTCTTTTAACCAGCTATTTTTTTTATTATCCCAATTTACGTCTTTCATATGTATATTATATGCTGAATACAAGTGTTTTTCAACCTTTTTGTGTAATCTATATTGCTGATATGTAAAAATCTTGTTTTTTCGTAATCATCCGTTTACCGTTTTGCGCTGTTAATCATAACAAAAAAACACCATAATTTCAATCTTTTTGCTCCGTACTCCACTAACTCACAGTGCAGGGTGAATTAAAACGTACAATTCCGGGCCGTCAAATTCGTCCTCCATCCTGTGTTATTTTGTTTAGCGCTCGCCGGCTGTTTTTAATATCGTTTGGTAGAGTTCCCGGTCAATCCAAAAACCGGCCCTAATCGCAAGATCATCCATCAAGGGCTTGACTGCCGGGATATATCCTTTCCTTTTCGCACGCAAAAGTACGCCCAACAACCCCATAAAACGAATACCGAATTTGGATGAAATCCTCCTGGCACGATTCTCATCTATTATCAATAGATCGGAGTTTTGTTCCATAGCAAGAATAATCGCCTCTGCTTCCCCAGGATGTAAATCTACCGCCAGCGCTGTTAAAAGGTTTCTATCTTTTATATTAATAACTTCGATCCAACCGGATGTTCTCACTTCCTCGTCTCCCGGCTGCCCTCTCCCTTTAACTGTGATTTCATCGTATACGGCTCCGGGGATCACTATCTTTCCGTAAAGTTTTTTTAAGATTTCCAACTCACCGATGGCCGCCAGGTTAATAATCGGGGATGTATTGCAAACTATCACAACTCTTTTATCTCTTCTAAAGTTTTAAGGTCGTCTTTGAAATCAGCGACGTCATAATGCACAGGTATCCGCCTGACGGCAAGTAAATGCTGGAATTGATAGCGGCTCATACCGGCCAACTCACTGGCCTGCCCGAGAGTGAGCCTGTCTTTTTGAAATAACAGTAAAGCAATTTCCTGCTTTAACTCAGATGCCGACATATGAGTGGCTTCCACTATCTCAGCCGGTATAGTTAAATCCATTTTTTCTTTACTTAACTCTAAATTCATCACTCTATATAATAACCTATTTTTTCGCTAAATTCTACTCTTTTTTTATTTTTTCTTGCCTCCGGCGGCCCTG
>JAGLSW010000169.1 GCA_023135565.1 Candidatus Aminicenantota bacterium
AGAAGCCCCTAATAGGCTCCCCGCGCCGCGGGGTTGAAAAAGTTTGGTCAAAATTTTTGTTTAACCGTTTATTATGACACTTCGAAAACATCGATCTCCCGGTTCTTGCCGCGCAGGGCAAAACGCCCGAAAGGCTTAATGTTATCCTGCTCTTTTAACTGTTCGTGCACCGACCCGGTGATAAGAACCTGGTTCGCTTTGGCGATTTTTTCCAACCGGGCTGCCGTATTAACTACATCGCCGATGGCTGTAAACTCCATCCGCTTCTCACTGCCCACATTGCCGATAATGACTTCACCGTAATTGATGGAAATAGCCAACTGCATGGTCAGGTTGTATTCCTTCCGCCACTTTTTATTGCCTACATCCAGCCAGCGGATCATTTCACGCGCTGCCTTTACCGCATTGCCGGCAGCTTCCGGGTGCGATTCGGGCGCACCGAATAAGGCCATTACACAATCACCGATGAATTTGTCTATCATGCCGTTGTTCCTGAAAACGATGCCGGTGAGGATCGTAAAAAGTTCGTTCAGTAAGGCAACGACTCTCTCCGGTTCTATAGATTCGGCCAGGGGGGTAAAACTCACTACATCGGCAAATAGCACAGCCACCTGCTGCCGCCTGCCGCCCAAATTCAAATCGGCGCGCCGCTGGATAATGGCTTCTACCAACTCCGGGGTCAGGTAGCGCGATAGATCGGAGCGGATGGCCACCTCTTTTTTAATGCGGGCGTCGTACTCTTCGAGAGATCGGCCCAAAAAATTAAAAGCTTGCGCCATTTCGCCGATTTCATCCCGGGTCTTTATCTGGATGCGGTGGGAAAATTTCTCCGCTGCCAGTTCACGGGCGCCGCGGGCAACTTTGCGGATGGGACGGCTCATGCGCCCGCCGAGAAACGCGCCGAGCAAAATCGCCGCCATAAGAAAAATAGAACCTGTGATAATAATTTTCTGCTGCATGGCGTAGAGCATGCGGTAAGCCGCCTTTTTCTCCTGTAAAACCACTAATAGCCAGTTTAAGCGGGGGATGGTGTTAAGATTAACCAGCCAATGAGTCTCTTTGTCCCGGTAATCGAAAGATATTCCCATCCCTTTTTCCGGCATCCTGGAACCGGCGAATTTTTCCCGGAAGAGTGGAGTTTCCCTTACGTCCCGGTGCGGCGGTATTTGTTCCCACTGCGAATGGGCCACCATATCGAACTCCCGGTCTACTAAGTAAGCGGAGTGAATTATAGTGCCGAAGCGG
The DNA here is from genome assembly GCA_023135565.1 of Candidatus Aminicenantota bacterium. Classification (GTDB taxonomy): domain Bacteria; phylum Acidobacteriota; class Aminicenantia; order UBA2199; family UBA2199; genus JAGLQA01. Next base: position 1,246 of record JAGLSW010000169.1, read on the forward strand.
TCACGGATTATACCTTTTATCCTAACGGAGAGTGGGGTAATATCTACTGTGGTCCACAGGTAACCCTGCAATTTTTTTCCTGTTTTCCAGGGTATGCAGATGGGCAGGAATAAATTGCCGCTGTGGGCGATGACTTTGTTCATCATGAAGCTCCGGCTTTGCAGCTTGCGCATAGTTTCCGCCTTTAGGGAGGCCGGGGAATATGGCGGGCGTTGGCTGCCTTTAAGCAGCAGCGAATCTACGAAAGGGCCGCCGGCATCGAATATATCGACGAAGTCGATTCTCCGCGAGGTGGAGATTTTATAACCCACTAATTGGATCGTATGATCGGCGGTTAGTTTTTGATCATTGAGGAGCATTTCGATTTCGTACAGTTCGGCGCAGGTTTCATCTACCATGCTGTTGACGGTTTCGCCTAATTGAGCCGAAAAGGCTAACTGGAAATCCTTGGTTTGCAGTTTGATGGCTTCTTCATTGATTTTGGTCAGCACATAGCCGGTTACAGCCAACGGGATCAGGGTGATTAGAATCATCACCGCGATTAAACGAAAACGGATACTGCCTTTTCTTTTTTTCATTTT
>JAGLSW010000017.1 GCA_023135565.1 Candidatus Aminicenantota bacterium
CGGCATACCGCACCTTCAAAAAAGTTTGAGCAAAACTTTTGTTTATTTAAAATCAAAGGCGCTCACACGCTGCCTCTGCTGCGAAGCAGCTCATTGCCCGCCCGCGCCGTGGGCTTACAAAAGCTTGAACTTTATTATGGCAAAATATTCACGCAATATCAATTTCATGTTCCGCAGCCTCTTGCCCAAATTAACAGGCCGGAACACCTCAGACCGCGCCATCCGGGCAATCTTGAAATTCTTTAAGCCTAAGTGAGCCATAATCATCTTAGACCGCCTCTGGTGATAAGGCGATGTGCATACGATCACTTGCTCAAATTCCCTCTCTTCCACCAACTTCTTGGCATACGATAAATTGTCATAGGTGGTCTGACTCTCGCCTTCATACCGGATATGCGCCCTGTCTACTCCCCTTTCCAAAAGATAACCGACAATCTTTTTTATTGCGGGACTCCTCTTGTATAAACTGCCGTCGGATACGACAATCACCCGCTTCCTCTGTTTATACAGCTCGACGGCCAAGTTTAACCGCTCCTCGGTGCTGTACCCGATCTCGAATCCCCGCTTCAATCCCCCTCCCAAAACCAGGATCATATCCCCAAAATCTTTGCCGACCTCCTCGCCTACTTCAAGAGGACCTAAAAACACGACGTAGAAATCCGTAAACAAAAACAGTATGCAGATCAACAACAATAGGAAAATAAGGTACTTAATCGTTTTTTTCACTCTTATTCAAACCCATTAAATCCAGACTTTTTGCCTCCGGCGGCCAAAACCCTTTTGAAAAAGGGTTCTGGACTCCCAAAACTTTTGATGAGCGGTACGTTTATCTACACAAAAAACGGACATCGTTGGCTCCTGCCGCAAAGCGGCTCATAGGGCGGGGACGCAGTCCCCTTTTGGACTCCCAAAACTTCTGTTTAACCGGGCAATCCGGGGGTGCGGCACACCCAACCGATGAGCCGCTACGCGGCATGGCATGGGGCTTCTTCAATATAGCCGCCCGCGCCGCGGACCTCCCAAAACTTCTGTTTAACCGAACAACTCGCTCCACGTGCCGCACGATTTTTCCCGGTCGTCAAAGGCTGTCCTGATCCCGGGGAAATATACTAGCTAACTGACCGCGACCCCTAACTTCTTCCTGAAAATATATCCTACGCCGATGCCTACTTCAAATAAATTGATCACTAATAATACCACGGGCCCGGCTATGGGGATAAATTGCAGCAGGGCATAAAAAACCGCCCCCAACAAGATAAACAACGAGGGCATAAGGTTTTTCAATTTCAAAAGGGCGGCTATCTTATTGCCGATATAAAAAAAGATAACGGTCCTGCCGAATATAAACGCGGCAAAGTAAATTAAAAATAAACCGAAAAGAAGGGGAATGCCGATCAGTATAAAAAACATGACGACAAAAAGGATCAGTAAAACCAAAAAAGAAACGAATGCAACTAACCCTAATGCCACTATCTTGAGCTTATATTTTTCGACTATCTCTTCGGCGCTGTTGATCCGGTGCGGTATAACAGCGAAGACGATTAGCGTGATGATAAACCAGAGGATAATTTTTAAAGTTTTGAAAAATGTAAAAGAACGGGCGTCGGCTAAAAAAGGGATCAGGGTGCTCTCGATCTTCTTCATGTCAAACCTGAAATAAGTAGAATCACCGCCGATTTTGACACCGGCCGCTTTGGTCATCTTGCCCCCGATTACAAACAAATCACCCTTTACGCGGGCATTTTCTGCGATTTCTACCTGCGAGAAAAAGCAGATAATATCTTCTCCTACTTCACCGCTTAATTTTAAAGTACCGTTGATAAGAATAAGGGTGTGCTCTAATTTACCCTTTATTTCGATACTGCCGCCAAAAGAGATCACATTGTCCTTATAAACACCGTCCGGGGGGACAACCAGTTCCTTCTCAAATTTAAAATTAGACGAGGAAAAAAGCAGCGCCGGGCAAAGCAGGACAGCCAGCATTAACTTCTTCATGCATTTGTCCCCTTTATTTTTTTAAATACCAGGCGGGAACCTAAATAGAAAAATGCGGTGCATATCAATAGGGTAAATATACCGATTATCTCTACCCCGATGTTGATCTTAAAGACCGCGTCCACAAATGCATTTATCACCTTGAATACAGCGTACACCGTAGAAAAAACGGCGGAAATCATTTGTATTACCGAGGCAATCCAGTTCGAGGTTTTATCCGTAGTTAACTGCAAAGCCTGGATAATGCTGTTGTTGGCAAAATCGAAATAGATATATATCCAGGTAACCACCAGGATGAAACTGGCGGCAATTAGGGATAACACGGAAGACAATGCGGGTATGCGGGGAAAAAGCGCATTCAATACATTTCTCTCTATGGCTGGGGGGGGAGTGATATAGACGGGTTCGGCCAAATACTTCTCCAGCCGTTCGTAATAATCATACTCCATCCGGCACTTCTCACATACGATCAAATGGTCTCTCACCATTGCATTCTCTACATTGGTGAGTTCACCGTCTATATATTCTTGTATTGTTTCACTGTTCAAGCATGCCATCTTTTTCGATCTCCTTCTTTAGAATTTCTTTGGCTTTAAATATCCTGTTTTTTACTGTGCCGACGGGTAGTTCGGTGACACCGGCGATCTCATCGTATTTCAGACCCTGCAAATAACGCAGCAGGATAAGTTCCCGGTATTTCATGGGAATAGAGTCCACTACATTCCAGACATAATCTCTTAATTCTTCCCTGGCCAGTATCTCGAAACCATCTTCGTTTACATAGTTTTGCGATTCCAGCATTTGTCTCTGGGAAACACTGTCGTCATCTAAAGAATCGACATAGGCCCGGTGCTTCCTGACATAGTCTATGACAAGGTTGTAGCAAATCCGGTAAGCCCAGGTGGAAAATTTATATTCGAAATTGTATTTATGCAAAACATTATAAATCTTAATAAAAAAATCCTGGGTCAACTCGACGGCAACTTCTTCATCTCTTACCATGCGGTAGATGAAACCGAAAATTTTTTTATTATACTTTTTCATAAGTTCCTCAAAGGATGCTTTACTGCCCGCAAGTATCTTCTTTATCAATACTTGATCATCATCCAACATCATTTTACGATTTTTCCGGCAAAAAGGTTTTCTTTCCTATAACAAACATTATTCGGTTACAACTTCCACGCCCGGGGGGACTGCTAATGTAAAGGTGTCCGCACTCAGGTTAATTCTCTTTTTGTATTCCTTGAAATGATAGACCATTTTGACCCCGGTAGGGTCCTCCCGGATCGCTTTTACAGGGAGAAAATCGCTGTTGACAAGGATTTCCACGTCTAAAGCTCCAGGTTCATCTTTTATATATATCTTTTTATTTTTCCTGTCGGTTTTTATATATGGGGAGATTTCTTGCGAAAAGAGCAATTGCCAGAGCCACTGCCGGTTTTTATCTTTTATCTTGCCCACGGTTAACTGCTCGTTGTCCCGGTCATAGAATTTGTAATTTTCACCCTGCAGCAGGAACACTTTGTAATCAGGGTCTAAATAGGTCCATTTTAATGTATTATGGTCTTTAAACAAGATTTCTCCCGTCTCTTCGATCTCCAATTGATCCTCGTCGAAAACTTGCTGCACAAAATTAACTTTAAAGGGTTTTATGGCGGCAATGGAATTTCTAACTTCGGTTATCAACGAAAGAGACGTTTTCGCGGTTTGGGCACCTCCCTGTAGCCATGACAACCCCAAAAAAAAGAGCAGCAGCGGAATTAATTTTTTTCTATTCATTTTTACCTACAAGAATCTATTATACCGCAACATGGGGAAATTAGCAACAGGGGAATCGGCCCACAGATTTACACCAATTTATAGAAAAATAGACTAAAATTAGAATTGCCGGGGTTTGGGGAGGTCTCCCGGTCTCTACATGCCCTGGGACATCATCTTCATGAAATCGGCGTTGGTTTTGGTTTTGGACAGCTTATCCACTAACAATTCCATGGCTTCTACTTCACTCATCTGGGAGAGAACTTTTCTTAAGATCCAGATTTTATTCAGTTCATCCTGCTCGATCAAGAGTTCCTCTTTCCTGGTGCCGGAACGGAACAGGTCGATAGCAGGGAAAACCCTCTTGTCAACAAGACGCCTGTCCAGGTTGATTTCCATGTTTCCCGTGCCTTTAAACTCTTCGAAGATAACTTCATCCATCCTGCTGCCGGTATCCACCAAAGCAGTGGCCAGGATGGTCAGGCTGCCGCCGTTTTCGATATTCCTGGCGGAACCGAAGAACTTTTTGGGTTTGTTAAGGGCGTTGGCGTCCACACCACCGGAGAGCACCTTCCCGGAAGGTGGGGTGACGGCGTTGTGGGCCCGGGCCAAACGGGTGATGGAGTCGAGCAAAATAACTACGTCTTTATCCATCTCCACTAACCGTTTTGCTTTTTCCAGCACGATTTCCGCTACTTTTGTGTGCCTGATGGGCACTTCATCAAAGGTAGAGGAGATCACTTCACCGTTAACGTTCCTGGCCATGTCTGTCACTTCTTCAGGCCTTTCGTCGATGAGCAGCACGATCAGGTTGATTTCAGGGTGGTTGACTTCGATGGACTTTGCGATACTCTGCAAAATCATAGTTTTACCGGTCCTGGGCGCTGCGACGATCAACCCTCTCTGCCCTTTGCCGATAGGTGTGAGCAGGTCCATCACCCTGCCGGTGACATTCCCGGACTCTGTTTCCTGAAGGATCCTCTGGTCAGGGTAAAGGGGAGTTAATTTTTCGAATCTTTTGCTTTTCCTGATGGTGCAAACTTCCTCAGGGTCCGTGGAATTGACTGCTTCCACGGTTAAAAGGGCAAAATATTTTTCCCCACCTTTGGGCGGTCTTACGGAACCGGAAATTGTATCGCCGGTGCGCAGATCGAACTTATGCACCTGGGAAGGAGAAACGTATATATCCTCCGAACTGGATAAGTAAGAATATTCCTGGAATCTCAGGAAACCATACCCCTCGCTGAGCACTTCGATAACTCCTTCGGCAAATAGTTTCCCATTTGCGCTTGCCTGGGCATTCAGGATATTGAAATAGAGAGAGTTCTTATCTTTTATGTTCTGTGCGTCCAGATCAAATTGAGCGACTACTTTTTTTAAGTCGGCTACTTTCATAGATTGTAATTCTTTTAAGGTGTACATTTTTACTCCATTAAAGCTTCATTTATATTGTTTAATATTTCCTGCTTATTACTGTCTGATTTGATTGAGAAGGAAATGGCCCGTAAACCAAATTTTTTTTTTAGGTTTGTTTTACGGTTTGTTAATTCGGTAGAACCTATTTTATCACTTTTAGTGAGCACTGTCAACATTTTAAATTTTTTATCCAGCAATTGCGGCAAAATTTCCAGGTCCGGGGCAGTAAAACCACGGCGCGAATCTATTAAAAGGACGATCAGCTTAAGGTTTTTTACATTTTCAAAAAAAACCGTCATCAAAGAACGAACCCTAAGCCTTTCCTGCTTCGGTATTTTGGCGTAACCGTAACCGGGCAGATCGACGAAATAAAATTCTTCATTGATGAGATAATAATTGATGCTGATGGTTTTACCGGGTTTTGAACTGGTCCTGGCCAGATTCTTGCGGTGGAGAATCTTGTTGATAAAGGAGGATTTCCCCACGTTGGAGCGACCGATAAAGGCAATTTTACTCATATCATCGTTAATCAGCTCTTTTTCGTTAAAAGAGGTGCGCTCCAGTTTGCTTTCTTTAATTTTCATTTTTTTATTCCTAAAAATTCATATCTCCCATATGACTACATGCCGTTACACGGGGGTGCGGGGGTGCGGCGCACCCAGTCTATAAGCCGCTGCGCGGCAAAAACAGCGAAGACCGGGGAATCCAAAACCCGCGGTATGATAAAAAAAACTTCCCGGTTAACGTGGACGGACATGTGCGCACCCAGCCTATAAGTCGCTGCGCGACAGGAACAGCAGGAACCGGGATATCCAAATCCCAGAAGTTTGACAAAACAAGCTTTTGGGGCACCCTGGGCCGGGTAAAAAATCTTCAGGCCCCTATAGGGTGCGGACGCCGTCCGCCCCGCTACTGGATATTGGCATTTAAAAAAGGCCTGATCACTTTACTGTCGATATTTTTTATTTTCAAGGGTTTTTCCAAAACGATGTCCAATAACTCATCCATATTATCGATTAAGTAAACTTTCATGCTGTCCCGGATGTCTTCGGGGATGTCTTCTTTAAAATCTTTCTCGTTCTCAGAGGGGATCAGCACGTTTTTTATTCCATAACGGTGAGCGGCGATAATTTTCTCCTTTATCCCGCCTACAGGCAGCACTTTGCCTCTTAAGGTGATCTCGCCGGTCATGGCGTAATTGGCTTTTATGGGGATGCCGGTTAAAAGAGAAAGTATACAAACCGCCAGGGTAATACCGGCTGAGGGGCCTTCTTTGGGCACGGCGCCTTCGGGTATGTGCAGGTGGATATTATACTTTTCGATCTCATCGGTGTCGAAATCGAGCTCGGTAAGCTTTATCTTGGCATAACTGAAGGCTGTGGAGGAGGATTCTTTCATGATTTCCCCCAACCTGCCGGTTAAGATCAAATTACCTTTGCCTTTTACGAAACGCGATTCGATGACCAGTATGTCGCCGCCGGAGGCAGTCCAGGCCAGACCTACCGAAACCCCGATTTCTCCCTGGTGCAGTATTTTCAGTTTGTTGAACTTGGGGATGCCGAGAAATTTATGTAAATACTCTTTATCTAAAACGAATTTTGCCCTGTGTTCTTCAGTTATTTCGCCTCTTTCTACGAATCGCCGGGCGATCTTCCTCATCACTACGGCGATCTGCCTCTCTAAATTCCTGACGCCCGCTTCACGGGTATAATGATTGATAATTTCCAGCATCAGGTTTTCGCTTATTTCAAAATCCTGGGCTTTTAGGCCGTTCTTTCCGGCCTGTTTCTTAACCAGGAATTCCTTAGCGATTTGCAATTTTTCCCTTTCGGTATAGCCGGGGATTTCGATGACTTCCATGCGGTCCATCAGGGCCGGGGGAATGGGGTCGATGAAATTGGCGGTGGTAATAAAAAATATCTGGGATAAATCTATTTCTAAGTCTAAGTAGTGATCCACGAATTCGGAATTCTGATCGGGGTCTAAAGCTTCCAGCAGCGCGGAGGCGGGGTCGCCCCTGAAATCGGAATTTAACTTGTCTATTTCATCTAAAAGAAAAACAGGGTTCTTATATTTGGCTTTTTTCAGGCCCTTGATGATTTGCCCGGGGTAAGAGCCGATATAGGTGCGCCTGTGCCCCCTGATTTCCGCTTCATCCCTGACTCCGCCTAAAGAGACCCTGACAAAAGAGCGGTCCAGGGCCCTGGCAATGGATTTAGAGAGCGAACTCTTACCTACGCCGGGGGGGCCGACAAAACATATGATCTCCCCTTCGGGCTTTTTGACCAACTGCCTGACGGCCAGGTAATCGAGGATCCTGTCTTTGACTTTGCGCAGCCCGTAATGGTCTTCATCTAAGATTTCAGCGGCTGCGACAATGTCTTTGTTCTCCTCTTTTACCTTTTCCCAGGGAATAGCGATGAGCCAGTCGAGATAATAACGCGAAACGGTACTCTCGGCTGAATAGGGGGGCATCATTTCCAACCTTTCGAGTTCTTCTTCCGCCCGCTTCTGTACGTATTCGGGCAGCTTGGCGGCCTCCATTTTTTTCCTGTATTCATCGATTTCATTGAGCTGGGAGTCTTCTTTGCCTTTCCTGGGTTCTTCCCGGTTGGCTTTTAATTTAAAGAGTTCTTTCTTGAGGATGTTGAATACTTTGACGCCGCGGGTATAGACATTCAACTCTTCCAGGAGGGATTGTTTCAATTTTAAGGGGATGTTGATCATGGAGATGATGATATCGGTAATTTCAGAGACCTGGTTCGATTCCAATTTGGCGATGATGCCGTGCATTTTTACTTTTTTGATGTTGATATACTCTTCGAAGAGGGTGATCAGGTTCCTTGACAATTCAAAATAGTTGCGGCCTTTCTCGATGACATCTTCTATGGTTTTAACGCGGACGGAATAGTATTCATCCTGGTTGATAAACTCCTGCACTTCACCCCGCTCTAAGCCGTGTATGATAACCCGGAAACTGCCGTTGTTTTGTTCGGCGGATTTCTCTATGCGGGCGATAACGCCCATCCGGGCGACTTCATAAGGTGAAGGCGCTTCCGTCACCTGGTTGGTCTGCACCGATAGGAAAATAAAATTGTTATGCTTTTCCCGGGCGCTCTTCAGGGCATTAATTGACCTCTCCCTGCCTACCAGGATGGGGATAATCGTTGCCGGTAGGGCTGCCAATTCCCTTAATGGAATTAAGGGCAAAACTAACTCTTTTTTCTTCACGCTATCCATTTTTTCTTCTTTAAATAATTATTGTCGACGATTACTTTTTCGACTTTATCTTTCCGCGAGGGTAATTCGAACATTAATTCAAGCATTAATTCCTCGAATATGGATCGCAGCCCCCGGGCGCCTACACCTCTTTTTTTCGCCTCTGCCGATATCTCTTCCAATACTTCTATTAAAAAATCAAGCTCTATGCCATCTATTTCGAATAGGGCTTTATACTGCCGGGTAAGAGAATTACGCGGTTCGGTAAGGATCTTTAAAAGGTGTTCCTGTTCTAACTCATTTAAAACCCCTACTATGGGGAACCTGCCTACCAATTCGGGGATTAAACCGAATTTGACTAAATCTTCGGGCAGAACCCGGGCGAAGATATTTTCATCGTCGAGGTCGGTTTTCCGGTTCGTCCTGTTGAAACCGATGACATTCTTTTTCAGGCGGCTCTTGATGATGCGGTCCAGCCCGACAAAAGCGCCGCCGGCTATAAAGAGAATATTCTTGGTGTCGATTTTGATGAATTCCTGGTGGGGATGTTTCCTGCCTCCTGAGGGCGGCACACTGGCTTCCGTGCCTTCGATGATTTTTAATAAGGCCTGCTGCACTCCTTCACCGGAGACATCCCTGGTTATGGAGGCGTTTTCGCTTTTGCGGGAAATCTTATCTATTTCGTCGATGTATATGATGCCCCGTTCCGCCAGGTCCTTATTCTCGCCGGCCGCATGGTACAATTTCAAAAGGATATTTTCAACATCTTCGCCCACATACCCGGCTTCGGTCAGCGTGGTGGCGTCAGCAATGGCAAAGGGGACGTCTAAAATTTTGGCCAGGGTTTCGGCAAGTAAGGTTTTCCCGGTTCCGGTGGGGCCTATCAACAAAACATTGCTTTTCTTGATCTCTACGTCGGAGATGGTTTGCATATTGACGATCCGTTTGTAATGATTGTAAACGGCAACCGCCAGTTTCTTCTTGGCTATGTCCTGGGAGATGATGTATTGGTCCAGTTTGGCCTTGATCTCCTTAGGATTCAATATCTTCTCGGTATCTTTAAAACCGGCTTTGAAGGGCCCGGATGAATAAACGAGATGATAGGCTATCCGCGCACATTCATCACAAATAAAAACGCCGGGCCCGGCTATCAATTTCAGGGCGTCGGCCTGGGTTATGTTGCAAAAACTGCACCTGGTGTTATGTTTACTTTCTTCGCTCATTTTTTCGTTTTCTCAACTCCTATTTTTTTTCTTTCGCTAATAACCTGGTCTATTATACCATATTCCAGCGCTTCTTCGGCGTTCATTATAAAGTCCCTTTCGATATCGGCGGCAATCTTCGCTTTTTTGAGGCCGGTATGAAAGACCAATATATCTATTAACTTCTCTTTTACTTTCTTTATCTCTTCGGCATGTATCAAGACATCGGTGGCCTGGCCCTGGAAACCGCCTAAGGGCTGATGCAGCAGCACTTTCGAATTGGGTAGGGCATATCTCTTCCCTGTTGTCCCGGCTGTCAGCAGCACCGCGGCCATGGAAGATGCCTGGCCGATACATATGGTAACGATATCGTTTTTAATAAATTTCATGGTGTCGTAAATTGCCATGCCGGATGTGATCATTCCGCCGGGAGAATTGATGTAAAGGGAGATATCTTTCTCCGGGTCATCGGCTTCTAAGAAAAGGAGTTGGGCAATGACTACATTGGCTGCATTATCGTCTATAGGGGAGCCGAGGAATATAATTCCATCTTTCAACAGCCGGGAATAAATATCATAGGCCCGCTCGACATTTCCGCTTTGTTCAACTACCATCGGTATTAAAGACATTTTAAACCTCTTTGATTTTAATTTTTTCTTTCAGGAAATTCATTATTTTCACCCTGGTCACGGTGTCCTTCAAGTCCTTCTTCTGTTCAGGTTTCATGTAATACTTCCTGATCTCTTTCATGGGGGCGCCGGTTCTTTCCGCGATGCGTTTATACTCCTGCTCCAACTCATCGTTGTCTGCTTCGATTTTAAATTTCTCTTTTATGGCGTCGGTTATCAGGGAAAATTGCACCGGTTTTTTTACCTGTTCCCTGAAGGGTTTCAGGTATGACTTCGCTTCCGTTTCATCCTTAAATTTCAAACCTTTTATGCTCTGGCCGTAGCGGGCCATTACTTCCTGGTCCAATAGGGAGCCGGGGATGGGAAATTTTATAGTCTTAATTAAATGCTCCACGATATGGTTAGTAATCGTCTCGTCCCGGTGCTGTTCTTTGTATTTTTCATGTTCTTCTTTTAACTTTTTCTTAAAAGTCGCTTCGTCATTATAACCGAAGCGCTGCAGGAATTTTTCATCCAATTGGGGTTTCACCATCTCGGAAACGGCATTTATCTCTATATAGTGCTCGATCTCTTTGCCGGCCCAGATTTTCTTTTTGTAATCGGTGGGATATGTCCTCCTGACGGTGATTTTTTCTTGCGCCTTTTTCCCGGTGATATCTTTATAAAGATCGAGGATCTCGAACTCCTCTTTTTCACTTACCGTGTATTCGGCGCTTTTCTTAGGGGTCAGCCGCTTCGTATCCAACAGCTTCGACTGGTAGGTAATCTCCACCAGGTCAGCGGCTTTAATTTCCCGGCCGCTTACCGGCGTTTTCTGCTTATTGTTTTCGAGCAAAACGTCTACCTGTTCCTGCTCATTAAATTCCTTCATCTCTAATTCTTTGCCGGGTATCTCGATCTCCATCTTCTCAAAATATTCGGGTAAAGGAACTTCGGGGAAAATTTCGACTTTAATGTCTGCTTTCAGGTCTTTACCGGCTTCGAAATCGAGTTTCTCCATTACCGGGGAAGAGGCGGCATTGATCTTCTCTTCTTTTATCTTTGCCATGACGGCCTGCTGCACCATCTCGTCCACCACTTCGCTGTTAATGGACTCCTTAAAACGGCTCTTAACCACATCTATGGGTACTTTCCCTTTCCTGAACCCGGGCAGCTTTACTTCACCGGCATATTTGGCTGCCGCTGCTTCGAAGCCTGCTTCGATCTCTTCTTTCGGAATTGCGATGGAAAACCTGGCTATTAATTCCTCGTCTTCCTCTTCGGCTTTCTCTTTATCCGCCGGCTCCGTTTTTTCCTTATCTTTCTCTTCCTTCACTTTTGTTTTACTCTTATCCTTCGTTTTACGCTGTTTTTTACCGGCTTTATCTTCAGCCTTTGCGTTTTCCGGGGGGGCGGCCTTTACAGCAGGCTCTTCTTTAACATTCTCCGGTGTTTCCTCAGCCGGTTCGGTTTTCGATTTTTCTTGTTCTTCTTTCAACTCAGTCATCTAAAATCTCCTGTTCAAAATTAACAACTATCATTACCAAAAAAATACTCCTTTGTCAAGTTCATTTATTTTTTATACCCTGATATTTTCGATATCTTTCTTTATCTGTTCGATCAGGTTCGTCTTCGATGAAAATTTCATCTCATCCCTGAGCTTCCTTTCAAAAGAAACTTTCGCCATTTTACCATAAACGATTCTATCGAATTTAAATATATGGGACTCGATTCTCTTCTCTTTGCCCCAAAAGGTGGGCCTGAAACCGACATTGGTAATGGCATCGAATACCTGGCAGTCAATTTCGACCTTACTCTTAAACACACCTTCCGGTAACAATAAATTGGCGGTTTTTATGTTTATCGTAGGAAATCCCAATTCCCTGCCCATTTTATCTCCTTCTGCTATAAGACCTTCGATATAATAGGACCTGCCCAGCATACGGTTTGCCATTTCTATGTTTCCAGCGGCCAAATTTTCCCTGGTTAAGGTGCTGGATACCCGGGTTCCGGCTATTTTCACCGGCGTCACTAACTGCGGTTTAAACCCGAATTTCCCGGCCATCTCTCGCAGCGACTCGATATCACCTCCCCTATCCCTGCCGAATTTAAAATTTTCTCCCACTACGATATATTTCATTTTAAATTTATCGACTAATATCTCTTTTACAAAATCCTGCGCCGGTACATTCGAGATTTCCGTAAAATTTAGAAAAATAACCCGGTCGACATTTTGCGCTTCCAATATTTTTCTTTTTTGCTCATCCGTACTAATGAGGTTTAACTCTTTGTCAAAGTACTGCTTGGGGTTGGGGGTGAAAGTGAGGATTATAGAAGTGAGATTCTCCCTTTCAGCAGCAGCTTGCAGGGTTTCGATGATTTTTTTGTGCCCTAAGTGGAAACCGTCAAAATTACCTACAGCAGCGGCACTTTCTTTATATTTGTTATTCACGATCATTTTATTTCATCCCACTTCCTGGAATTTCTAAGTTTATTTACTTATCGTTTTTTATATCGGCTTATTATACCATGAAAGTATAGGTTTTAGCAACCACCGGACAGCAGCTTTCAGCTTTCAGCAAACGAGCATTCGAGAAATCCGGATGACTTGCCTCCGGCGGCCCTGCCGGGGGCCAAACTTTTGAAAAAGTTTGATCAAAGCTTCTATTTATTTAGAATCAAAAGCGCTCACCCGCTGCCTCTTGCGGCGAAGCGGCTCATAGCCCCCCCACGCG
>JAGLSW010000170.1 GCA_023135565.1 Candidatus Aminicenantota bacterium
AAAGTTTGGCCGCCGGAGGCTAATTTTATGTTAAAATATACGACTATGAAAAAAATCGGCGTTTATATTCACATTCCTTTTTGCAAGCGAAAATGTTTTTACTGTCATTTTTTAAAATATGCCTATGAACCGGAACTGGTTGAAAAATATGTCAACGCCCTGATAAAAGAAATCCGCCTGCGGGCTGATTCCCGTTATATCGTCGATACGCTTTATTTTGGGGGCGGTTCTCCCGGCCTGCTTTCGGGAAAACAAACCGCCGCGATTATGGCGGCTCTCCGGGAAAATTTCGGGTTTGCTCCCGGCTGCGAAATCACCCTGGAGATGAACCCGGAAGACGTCAACGGCGAAAAATTAAAAACACTGCATGAACAGGGTATCAACAGGTTAAGTCTCGGGATACAGTCTTTTGCCACCGCAGACCTAACTTATTTAAAACGGGCGCACAGCAGGGAGCAGTCGTTAACAGCAGTCGAAGAAGCCCAAAATGCCGGTTTTACTTCGCTAAACTTGGACTTTATCATCAGCCTGCCTGACCAGGATAAAAAAATCCTGGAACAAAATTTTTTAGCAGCCCGAAAATATAAAATCCCCCACATCTCCGCTTACATTCTCGAAGGAATAAAAGAAAAAAACGAAGGCAAAAAAGAACAGCGTGATCACGACCTTTATTTTTTCAGCCGGGATTTGTTAGCTTCTTTTGGGTACCGGCAGTACGAGGTTTCCAACTTTGCCCGCGGCAAAAAAAGCCGCTCTAAACACAACCTGAAATACTGGCAAAACAAAGAATACATGGGTCTGGGCACTGGGGCATCCGGTTATGAAGCGGGAGTAGATTACAAGAATACTACTTCTATAAAAAACTATTTTGCCGGCATAGCCGCAGGCCGGCTGCCCCACGTAGAGACCGGGAAATTAGCCTGCGACACAAGGCGCATCGTGATGGGGCTGCGTTTATTAGAAGGAATCGCGGCGTCGAGTTTTAAAAATTATCCGCGGGAGTTAGAAATGCTGTTGAGCGGCGGACTGCTTTTGGAACGCAGCGGGAGAATCGCTGTACATCCGGACAAAATCCTCCTGCTCAACGAAATCCTGGGCTATTTTATATGATCCCATAGTTGCCTCCGGCGGGGGTGCGGCGCACCCACCCTATGAGCCGCTTCGCGGCATGGTGGCGCTTTTGATTCTCAATCATCAAAAGTTTTGTTCAAACT
>JAGLSW010000171.1 GCA_023135565.1 Candidatus Aminicenantota bacterium
CCCGGCAGGGCCGCCGGAGGCAGGGTTCTCCGCGCCGCGGGGTTATTTTTTCTCGGGGGCATAGTATTTTTTCGCCCAACGCACGGGAACGCGAATCTCCGACGTCAAACAATCCAGGCCGGCGCCATCATTTCTCGGAGTAATGGCAGTACTCAACGGGCCATCGAGAATAACTACCCGGAACCCGGCTTCCCGGTAAGCCCGCGCCGCCGCTTCATCCAATTGCTTAAAACCATAACGGGGAATATACACTTTCTTTACATTATCATAGACTTCGGTCAACACATTTGAATAATTAAAGCCCATCCCAAACATTATGTCATGACGCTCTTTACTGTCATGAAGCCCATTGGGCAGATAAGGTATCCGCACCACCCGGTAGCCCAGGGTTTCTAAATGTTTAGCAGTGCGATCGAGAACCTCAGTGGTCTTTTTCGTTTTTTCCAAACTTAAATCTAAAAGTTTATAGTGTTCCCAACGAAGCCTCTTTGCAACCTGCTCTTCCGTAACCGGGATACCTACGGCTGTTACGCCTTCCGCTGCCAGCCCCTTATACAAACCGCGTTCCACTTCACGCCTCTCCGCGTCCGGCATTTTCTTTACAACCTTTGCCCCGGCAGCGCTGTCCGCAATAAATAAAACGCGCCGGCCTTTTTTATCCACATGCCCCAATCCTAAGTAAACATCGGTGTGATAAGCAGCCTGGGACCCGGTGCTGTGCACTATCTTACGGGTAAACTTAAATTCCCCTTTCGCGAATTCTTCAAAAAAATAATCCAAACCGGGTATCACCATCTTCTTAGCCGGGGCCAGGGCGTGGTTGATCACTTCGGCATGAGCAATTAATCTTTTCTTCAACAGGGCCGTGTCTTCCTTTTTCTTATTTTTAGCCATAGTGTAGAAAGTGTCTTTTAAAAAACCGTGCCGGCGTGTAGCATCGACGCCCAAAAAAGTATCCATGCCGATAATTATTTCTTTATCGGTGGTCCTGATATTACCGCCGCCGCGATTAAACATCCCGGCCCTGATCTTAGCGCCGGCAAAAACATCATCGAAATTGAGAATCGGGAAAGGCGCAAAGTTATACCCGGAGTCTAAAAAAATCAGGTTGTTATCTTTATCGGTCTGAATAAGGTAGGCGTCCCTGGCATAAGGATAAAACTGCGAAGTTTTCACTTCTACGGGCAGGTATTTGACCCGCGCCGTACCGTCAGGCAGTTTCTGTGCTTCATAGGGTTTCAGCGCCTCTTTTACTACATCGACTTTGCCGTCATTGCCCACTATAACGACAAACCCCACATCCTTATCCATTTTATCCATCAGGTGGCGAAAGAAAATAGTCATGTCGAACCACAAACCGCCAAAACCCATTTCGCCGTAATGGAGCAGGACGACGCGAATCTTACCATCCACGTTGGAAACCATATTCGCCTCGAGAGCATAACCGGGATAGGATAAAGCGCTCACCAACATCAAAAAAACAATTATCGAAAAAACAACCTGTAATTTTTTAAATTTTTTCATAATATTTATTCTCCTTATATCATTTTCAGTTTTCGGCATTCAGTATCCGGTTTTTATGCCGTCAGCGCCGGCCTTCGGTATCCGGTATTCAACAGCCGATTTTAAAAATAATTATACCTTAAATAACGCTAATACACAACATGCTTTTTTTTAACCACGAACCCACACAAATCGACACAAATTTTATTGGGAATCAGACCCGCCGTAGGTGTTTGATAAATCAAGCTGCCTTGCTTCCATATATCTCGACTCCTTCTTCATCTATATTCTTATAAAAAGGCAATATATCCACGTAGTCGGTATAGTGATTATATGCCACCTCTGTTAAAGAAATTAATTTTCCATACTTTATGGTTAATTCGCCCATCACATCGGCAATCGCATAGCGGTATTTGCGCCATGTGGTTCTCCTGCTTAGATTATACATGCCTAATATTCTTCACCATTGTCTCTTAAAAATTTCTCGATCAACTCCTTCTTATACCAACGACCTTTATATACCATTTCTAAAACTAAGGGTTTTAAAGAAGCGATTAATCCCGCCTTTTTTGCTGCTTCAAGAATCGAGAGTGTCCTGATCGTCGATAAGCCAAAATATTTGGCTGTATTGCAACCCTGTTTCTCATCTATGATGACAAAATCCGAACCGATCTCCTTGCCAAGAGCAATAATAGACGCTTCACCGGCCCCAAGTTCTATTGCCAGAGCCTCGAAGAATTCCCTGTTTTTTATCTCTAAAACTTCAACCCACTCTAATGAAGGAAATCTCGAACCATATCTATTTTTTGCCAGGAGTTCCGATTTTACCTCTCCTGTTATGATAATTTTACCGAATAATGATTTTAATAGCCCGATTTGGTTGACCGAACTCAAACTTATTACCGGTGTCGCGTTCGATATTACAATCACTTTACCCGGACTCTCTCCAATATTTCGTCTCGCTCTCGATGTATCTCTTCCAGGTCTTCTTCGGAATAATCGAATATAGGAACATGCAAACGGTATAAGACATCGATGAATTCCATCCGTGATAAACCGCACATGAAAGCAGCCCGTTCAAGAGACAATTCCTTTTCTATATAATATTGAATAGCTGCCTTTTGAAGTATTTCACCGCTTAACTCCCTGTCATCCTTTTTCAGAACTATAAATATCTCTTCCGGCATTTTTATTCTCATTTCTCTATGCATAAAAACCTCCCATTAATTCCCGGCTCTTTATTTCTTCAACGTTCTTCATATCTTTATTATAATATTAAAAACCCCTTTTCGCAACTCTAATGGTAAGTCAGATAATTTTTTCCCTATCGCTTTTTCTAATTCTTCGATAATCTCTAAATCTTGCGCCATATGCTTCTCCTGCTTAGATTATACAACAAAGAGAGAAAATATCAAAGAGAAACTTATCGTCAACGCTCTCCACGATTAGAATCATCTTTGATAGAAATGTCAATCGACTTTATATATTCCTCGATTCGCTTGATAAACTTGCTCGCATTCTCAAACTGCATCTTCGCATCCTCATAGGCCGCTACATAAAAATCACTGTAATCACAGTCGTTCCTGATCTTAAACGCGGTTGTCAACATTTTCGAATATTCACGTTCGATTTTTCCTGTTTTTACAAAATGCAAGGCAAAGCGGGAAATTACTCCTGAATGCTTTACCGAATCAATTTTTTCCAGGGCCAATAATGCCCGTACCGCATGAAAAATCGAATAATAAGAACGATTTATAGATTGAGAAAATTTCTTGTTTTTTAGGATTAATTCGGATGTGCTCAATTCGTCTTTTGCTTTCTCTAAACGATAGCGGCATAAATCAAGCTGCCTTGCTTCCATATATCTCGACTCCTTCTTCATCTATATTCTTATAAAAAGGCAATATATCCACGTAGTCGGTATAGTGATTATATGCCACCTCTGTTAAAGAAATTAATTTTCCATACTTTATGGT
>JAGLSW010000172.1 GCA_023135565.1 Candidatus Aminicenantota bacterium
GGCCAAACTTTTAAAAAAGTTTGAACAAAACTTTTGATAATTTTAGAAGCGAGAATCAAAAGCGCTCCCTGCCGCGAAAGCGGTGCTCCAGCAAATTTGTAAATTATAGCCGCCGGTGGGCGCGTCTAAATCGATGATCTCTCCGGCAAAATAAAGATTGTCGATAAACTTAGAACGCATAGTGCGGGGGTCGATCTCTTTCAACGAAACACCCCCGGCTGTTACCAAAGCTTTCTCGAAACCGAACAATCCCCGCACACGCAGAGGCAGTTCTTTAAACAAATGCAGCAGATTTTTTCTTTCCTCTTTGGTGATGGAATTTACTTTGCGGGCAGGCTCTATGCCGGAAAGATTTACCATTACGGGGATCAGTTTCTGGGGCAGCAGCTTATCGAGACTGTTACTGAACATCTTGTTGCTGTAGTCCCGGAAATCCCGCTGTATGCGGGCATCCAATTTCCGGTACTCTAAGGCCGGTTTAAGGTCCAGCGACAACCGCACAGCGCCTTTTTTCAGCAGTTCCCCGATGTTTTTGCTCATGTCGAGAACAATCGGCCCGCCTATCCCGCCTTGAACAAATTGAGCTTCGCCAAAACGCTCATCCTGCTTTTTATTATTTTGGTAGACGCTGATACGTACATTCTTCAAGGTGAGGTCTTTTAGTTCATCGACCCACTTTTCCGCCACTTTTACCAGCGTCAAAGCGGGAACCGGAGTAATGATGCTGTGGCCCAATCGCTCCAGCCAGCGCAGCGCTTCGCCCGTAGAACCGGTGCCCGGATACGAAAGCCCGCCGCTGCACAGGATGTATTTTCCTGCTACTAAACTATTTTTTTCTTGCCTCCGGCGGGCAGGGGGCTTTTTTGAAAAATCGCCCCCTGCACCCCCAAAAAACTTTTGATTTATTTGGTTAGGTGAAGTATCATGGCCGCCAGTTCCGATCTCGCCTCCGGCAATGATGGCTTTTACGATAGAACGTCCTTCTTTTTCCAGGCCGATTACCGGCGTGTTAACCAGAACCTTAACCCCTGTCTCTTTAAGGAAATCCAGCAGCACCCGGAGCACATCCCCTGCCCTATCGCTGACAGGAAAAACCCGCTTGCCCCGCTCTACTTTCGTTTCTAAGCCCCGCTTATTAAAAAATTCCAGGGTGTCCCGCACACCGAAAAGATGCAGGGCGGGATAGAGGAATTTCGCTTTTTTACTTAGGGTTTCGATGAAAGCGGAAGGATCGTATTCGGCGTTAGTGATGTTGCAGCGGCCTTTGCCCGTGAGCAGCAGTTTTCTTCCCGGTTTGTTATTTTTCTCGATCAGGACGACATTTGCGCCCTTTGCGGCTGCTGTTCCTGCTGCCATCATCCCGGCCGGTCCGCCGCCTATCACCGCCACATCGAAAGTTTCACTTTTATTTTCCATTTATATATAGTATCACACGCCGGGATTTTTTCAAACCCGTGCGCACGGGGAGGGATAAGCCGCTTCGCGACAGGGCAGCGGGTGAGCGCTTTTGATTTTAAATAAACAGAAGTTTTGATCAAACTTTTTCAAAAG
>JAGLSW010000173.1 GCA_023135565.1 Candidatus Aminicenantota bacterium
TCGCCCCCCCGTGCGCACGGGGTTTTAAAGTTTAAGTCTAAAAAAGACTCGATATAGACGGGATACCCCATTTCTTTGCGGTGCTTGTCTACATTACTTGTGTCGATAAAATATACCCCGTGATTTCCCCAGGGAGCTGTATAGTACGTAATTCGCGAGGGTTCTACGCCGATAAAGCCTAAAAAATCCTCCATCAGTTGGCGGGAGGCATGCCAGGCATGATACTGTATTTTTTGGGTTTTTTTGTCCCTGCCGATATGGAACCGTAAACCGTAGGGGTCCGAATGCGCTCCCCCGGAATCTATGATGACCAGCTCTTTCGATAGATTAATCGACCGCAGCAGGCCGTAAAAAAAAGTGACAAAATGGATATGGACCGCACTCATAAATACGATATCATGGCGAGGTATCGTTAAATCGAGCATTATATCCGAATTGAGAAATTCCACATTCCCGGTTCCCAATATATCCCGGGCCCATACAGCGGGATCAAAATATCTCTTTACTACTTCGACCCCGGTAACCGATTCCGCGCCCATTTCGGCAAACCGGAATGAAAAAAAACCGTTATTGCTGCCGACTTCTAATACAGTTTTACCTTTTATATCCGGTAGAAGCGGTTCTAAATACAGCCATTTGGCGATGGGGCGAATGATTGCCGACTCATCTAAAGACAACCGGCCTCCTAACGTATTAATTACATCACCAGGATGATTGATAAGACTATGATCTGAAGTCGATGTAATATTATGTTCGGGAAAATCTATTCGTTGGAACCAGCCATTGAATGCCCCTAAACCTTTCGCGAAGTCGGATTTAAGCGCTTCCCTGACAGCGGGTGAATCGTCTTTTTTAAGAATTTCTTTTAATTGGCCGGCTGCTTCATCTGCGAATTCGTCTGAGCAGAGCGGCAATTCCTTGCTTTGTAACATGGTACACCTCAAATTTTAAATAGTTAAACAAACCGGGCTGTCGAATCTAACACTTATCGTGCAGTTTTAGAATCAAACGATCCTCGGTAACCGGGAATGGGCTGCCGGAATTTATTGTTTTGTAAATATCACATGTTTTTATATCGTCACGTAAGACAAGTTCCTTAGTGTTCCTATGGTATGGAACCGGCTCTTTTTCGTTTCCTTCCGTAAGATCATAACGCACAATCGAATTATGATCATAATTCCAGGTAGACTTACCCATTATACTCTCATTATCCGCCGCCGGTTCACTATCGACTGCTCTACACACAACTCCCAACCGGATAAGATTTCGAAATCCCCGATTCTCCTGGGGTAAGTAAACGCAGTCCAGGGGCTCCATCCGGAAGAAACGACAGAAGTAATCTAAAAGCGGCGCGGATATAAACCAGGTATCCGTCCAATCATATATATATTTATCCCCGGTGAAGTTGTACTGCATTGTGAAACCGGGATCGTTTACGGCTGCGGTTTCGATGATCATCAACCCGCCTTTTCGCAGGCACGACCTTGCCGTTGCCAGGACATGAACCGGGGAGTAAACATGATAAAGAACCCCACTTAATACGATTAGATCGAAACCGAACCGATACGGCCTACCCCCAACAGCCTCGAGCCGGCTTTTATTTAACAAAAAATCTAACGTATTGTGCAGAGCGATATTTCCAAAATATTGGAAATCAACCTCATAAGCCGATTTCAAAAGAGGCATTTTGTGTGCACGGTTGTCGCCGTCTACAGCAATCACATCCGCTGCCCCCCGGCGCTTTAGCAGGATTGTGGCCACTGCTTCCATGGCGCCGATATCGAGGCAGCGCAGCCCCTTAACTTCGCATCTACGAATTAATTCCCGGGTCAATGCAATATTTCTAAGCATGTGACCGGACGTAAATACGCCGGGGTACAACTCGATGGTGGAATACCAGGGGGAGAGTCTTTCGATCTCATTTTTTACACTTTTTTTTTCATGTTTAAACATATTATCACGCCCATAACTGTCTTGAAATTTTATTTTTTATTACATCGACTACGTCTTCATAATTTTCGATGACTTCGTCGATTTTTTTCGTGTTTTGTTTCTTAAACTTTGTTCTTATGATGCATTTTTTTTCACCCAGGAAAGGAAAAATTTTCGTGTCGAACTCATGCTGCGCATCTATTAAAATGTCTTCATAAGCCATTACTATCGAGCGCGCCCTGATAATCGGGCAATTGAAAAACCTGCTGTAGGCTTTTTGAGTAGTAAGGCAAAACTCCTTATAATCATCCGGCCTAATAATGATCTTTTCATTATAAGGCTCATTTATCCATTTCCCTGTTTCCTGGGCAAGCATTAAGGACACATATTGTTCGATAAGAGATTTTCTATAAATAACTATATATTTCGCATCCGGGAAAATTTTCTGTATATCTTCTATTTCAATACCGAAAAACTGCAGCTGCTCAGAAAAAAACTTTACCCCACGTATGCTGCCCTTTATATTATTTATCGTATATTTAATATGAGCAAGGGCTTTTCTTTTTGAAGATTCACGAGGAATTCCAATCGCTGTCCTAGCATTCAAAACTTCATGCATACACCCGATATTCTCAGTGTTATTTAAGTAATCGACTAAAATAGTACTCCCGGTTCGCGGGGTTGCCAAAACAAAAAAAGGCGAAAACTCTTTTTCCCGGAATATTTTGGAGTAATAATTCCAGGTTATTTTCGACCTGTTTTCAAAGCGATCCACGAAAAGGTTTTCCAATTCATTTTTTTTATCACCCTTTTTTAAAATTTTGTAGAACAGGAAGCGGCTTATATTATTAAACATTTTTACTCCTTCTTACATGCTGCGCTACTTACTTAAGTTCTACCAATGTCAAACAAGTATAGGTGGGGAAAACAAAATAGTTCTTAATCAATTCCTTCGCGCTGTAGGTGTCTTTTGACGAATAGGTATAGGTATAGGTATAAACCCGGTCCTTTAACCGCCATGAAATAGTATCCCCTTCTTTCAACTCTTTGTCGAAAATCATGCTTATGGTGGGAAAGGGGGGTATCCCGACTCTATCTACCTGGTCTGCAGGCACATTGTCATCGAAAACTAACCGCTTAAAGCCTCTTTCATAGGCTTCCCTTACCCGCTTTGCCTGGTTGATGTGGTCATCGAAAAATACCAGCCCTTTTTCGTGGTTCTTATTCACGATGTCCCACCGCATCCAATCCTGCTCATGGTAAAAGATGGTATCGTCTTTATGTTCCAGTCTTTTCAAATTAATATCGAAAGAGTGAATTTCCGCGGTGGGGCATGCCTGACGCAGCAGCCATGATGTCTGCCCTCTCCAGGTGCCGCTTTCAACGATAAGTCCGGGTTCCAGTATCCGAGCGGTAAGAAATAGCCAATAGTTCGGCGCCAAACCACCGCCGCCGGTGTTATCTTCTACCGGCCTTTTGGGGAAAACCTCGATAAAATCCCGGGTGAAATTCTCGATTTTCTCCCTGCTTAAATCGAAAAAACGATGCCGGTTAGCGCTGCAATAATTAATAAAAACATTTTGAATTTCCTTTATTTCAGCTTCTAATCCTGTTTTTTTTTCTTTTTGCATAAGGGCTCCTAAATAAAAAGCTTTCACACACCGGGGGCCGCCTCTAACTGCCGCCGGAACATGCGCCGGGCATAATCGTACAATTCTATATCGAGAGCATTGTACTGCTCGAGCACAGACAGCGTCTCCCGGTCGAGGCTCTCTTTTTCCGGCCGGTTCCCGGCCACATTACGGCGGTCATAAGCGGGAATTTCCCAACCGAATTTTTTATTTATCAGGTCTAAATAAGCTTCGAATTCTTCCGAAATACCCACTGCGGCAAAAGTTTCCAGGTTCTTTTTGGCCTGTTCCAGCATGGCTGCACTGCATTCCCCGAACCCCGCGCCCCAGCCTACCCCGGCCAAAATCCGGGTCTGGCCGTTGTCTAATTCGATGCTCAACTTATTTTCTACATATTCTTTTAAGGTTAAGCTTTTCTCTTTTTTCCCGGCGACTGCTTTGTGCAGGTAATGATTTTCCCGGCGCAGCACGTCATAATAATGACTGACCACCCGTTCGCAGGGATCCCGCAGCAGCGTCAAATAAGCGGCGGGCCGGGCAGTGTAATATTTGTGCACCCCATAAGCATAATGCCCGGCAAAACATTTTATTTTCTCCTGCTCCCGGCGGGGCATCTCCTGGAGCAGCCGGATCAACTCCCCGGTGCCGTGCTCATAAAAAATGATTAACTCTTCGGGCAGATATTCCTTTTTGATGATCTCTTCGGTCAACGTGGTACCGGCGCACTTGGGGATGTGTAAAAAAAAGATCGTTTGTTCGATAGATTCTTTCATTTTTTTGCCTTTGCTCTACTGATCCGTGAAAGTCTTGTTTTTTCGCGAAGATTTTCTAAAAAAGAAGAAATCTTTTCGTCCACGTTCATAGGCTGCGGGCACGCGCCCGCCTTTGCAGGTTACTCGGTTACTGTTTGATCACCAGCCCCTGCTCTTTGCCTGTCCGTATTATTTTCTCCGCTTTATTTTCGAAAAATAAATCCGCCATGGGTTTTCCCCAATTACGGTTACAACCGTGGGTATAATTATCGATCAAGAGTATACCGCCCGGGACCATCTTAGGATAAATATGCCGTAACACCTCCGGGACAGCATAAGCATCGTAAAAACAAAAACTTATCTTAGATATATCCAGGTTTTTCACCTGTTCCTCGAATTGACCTTGCAGTATAACGACATTGGGAAAAGGTTTTAAATGACCGCGCACGGTTTCCAGGGAAAGTTCGGGTAGATAGGGGGTACTCTTGAACCTGTCTATAGTGTATATGGTTTTATTTATATTATTACGTTTTACGGTGTCCGCGATTAAATATGTGGAGCCGCCGTAACCGGTTCCCAGTTCAAGAATTTCCCCTGATAAGTTTGCGGTGGTTTTTACACAATCGATTAACCTTACCGCGGAATCATGCGGAACAGCAAACTCCATGGGGAGATTATTTCTGACATTTATGTATTCGAAATCATACTCCTGGGGCAGGTAATAGGAATGTTTATACCTGATTTGCATTCCATCTAATAAATCAATATTTTTCCTGTACATTATTTGATATATCGCATCGAGATAATCATATTGCCTTTTCTCGTCCACGATTATAACATTTAAATTCGGGTCTCTTTCAAAATCTTCCATGGAGATAATCCTAACTGCCTTATGTTTCGACCCGGCGCTTTTATCGAAACTTACGATATCTCTAAATTTCCCGGGAAATTTCGCTGTTAACTTTTTTGCAATGTCGTTGTAACCGAACAAAGTTACAGCGCCTTTAAAAGAATTGCTGAAACCGATAAAAATTTCTAAATCATCTTCGGCCATATGGCCTCCTTAATACCCAAAAGACTGCTGCCGGGCTTGCCTGGGGCAGCCAACTTTTTACTGATACTTCGTAAAAGTTTGCTAAAAACACAAACTTTTAGGGGCAGCCTAATCGGACATGTAATATCCAGGCCCCTCATAGGGTGCGGACGCCGTCCGCTTTAATTTTTTCCAATGTTCATGTACAAATCTTCGTATTCTTTTACGATGCTTTCCCATGAAAGCGCTAAGGCCCGCTGACGCGCATGAAACGACATTTCGGCCAGTTCCGGGGGATTATTTTTTAAACGGAGAATGGTTTCCACGAAGAGGGCGGGATCATTGTCTTTTACCAACACCGCTTCCGGGCCGGGAAAATAAGCCCTGATGGATTCCAGGCCGCTGGATACCACGGGCAGCCCACAGGCGCAGCCTTCTAATAAAAAAGTGTTGGCCGTGGCGTCCTGCATGGGCAAAAATAAAATATCACAGCTTCGATATAGTTCCAAAAGCTCCGCGTCGGTTATGTTTTCATGAAAAAAGATATTACCCAAAGCGGGGTGCTCGATCTTTTCCGGCGCAACTAAATGAAACTCTATTTGCGGCTCTTTTTGCAATAGTGCCGCGGTTTTGAAAATTGCTTCGTAGTCCCGCAGCCAGACGCCGCCGCCCAAACAGAGGAATTTTTTTTGGCCGGCTTGCCGCGAAGCGGCTGAACAAAAGTTTTTGGAGGTGTCGGAACCTTTTTTCAAAAAGGTTCTGACCCGCCGGAGGCTATTTGGCTTAAAATGCCCGGTGTCCACGCCCAAAAGAATAGTGCGAATGCGCTGCGGCGGCAAAAACTGTTCAAAAAACTCGGCCTGTGTGGGCGATACTACTACAACAGAATCCACCTGCTTGACGATGTCCATATTAATGATCGGTTCCAGCACCTGCGGCGGCTGGTGAAACATAGCAATAATCTTCGGGAATTTTTTCAAATGGCGAAATTTCTTGAACCATCCGGGCAAAAACATCAAAGTATGCTCCGCGTCCAACAAATGAATGATGTCGATTTTCTTAAACACACTGCCGGCAAACAACGACATTTCAGTCCATAGATCGTTTAACTTATATTCCTGCACCCGGTTTTCCGCTGTGCGCCGGCGCCAATACCCTTTAACAAAAGGAAGCCGGAATTTTTCATCTCCCATGGGCACATTACGCATCTTTATTTTAAATTTCCGCCGGTCGAAATATCCGCCGAAAGCATTAAAAGCCGTATGCTTACCCCAATGGGGATAATAAGTTTTAACCATATATATAGATTTCAATTTGCCTCCGGCGGCCCCTGCCGGGGGGGCCAAACTTTT
>JAGLSW010000174.1 GCA_023135565.1 Candidatus Aminicenantota bacterium
GTCGCCGAAGGCAAGAGCGCTTTTGCTTCTGAATAATCAAACGTTTTGTTGATTGAGAAGCAAAGGCGCTCACACGCGGCTTCTTGCGGCGAAGCCGCTTATCGCTCCCCCACGCGAGTGGGGCTTGATTTTTTGAGGTGGCTGTGCTATATTTTATAATTAATAAAGCTCTTGCTCCTATTGGGGCGAGGAAGAGAGTTATTTCATGGAAATGAAGAAAACATTAGCCGACATTAGACAGATGCACCGGGATGTATCAAAGATAACCCGGGAAAAAGAGAGGAAATGTTACGAATACCTCGATGATTTTGTAGGAGCAATATCCCTGCTTATCGAAAAATTTGAGATTTTTTCCGATCACATAGCCTGGGAATGCATTTATGACAAAGTGCCGGGAAACCTCCAGGTAGAAGAGAAATATATCCTGCGCGACGCCGCCAAAAAAGAGCGCCGGAATGCTCCAATAAAGAGCAGCGAAACGTTTAATTACCCGAAGGATAGGTATTTCTTGCCGCCGCTGAACAAGAAAGATTTCGGAGAAAAGTTCAGCAATTATTTCAGCAGCGGGACACTATCCGAGGTATTTGAAATCCCCTTAAAGCCCGGTTTTTCGTGTTTTAACCTGCCTGTTTTTTCCGAAAAGGAAAGCCTGCCGCAGTGGATATTGACGCTGGTACACAAGGAAGAGGAAAGCGATTTTATTACGGGCCAGGATTTTTTCGAGATTTTGGAGCATGTATCCTATGAAATAGGTCTGGCCTGGAATAGGTTCCGGGAGTATGCGGCGGACAGGTTATTGGAGATCATCGACTACAGGTTAGCGGGCGGTAAAAAAACAAGGAGCGATTCCACTTTAGATCAACTAAGAATAATTACCAGGACACTGTCTGCGGAAATCCAGGCCGAGTGGTGCGCTTTTTTCCTGGTTGACGAGCAAGAAAAAATCCTGCGGCTGGAAACCGGCAATGTGGAACCGGAAAATCCGATTATTTATTGTTTAGCCGATAAATCCGATATAATGGTGAATAGTTTCACGGGGAATGAAGTCATCAGCTTTTCCGGCAGAAAGAGTCTTGAAGATACTATCGGTTCCGAAAAAATGAGGCCCCTCGAAAGAGCAATCAGGCAGGTGAAAAAGCTGAGGAAAGTCAAACAGCGCAAAGGTCATTTTACCCCATATGTTTTGTTCGAGCATACGCTGTTTTTCCCGATTGCCGTCGGAGCTAAAAGAATAGGATTCATGACTCTCTTTCGGGCCAAGAAAACGCATAAGCCTGAGCCGGAGGATAGATTCGAGTATGTAACACGTCCCTTTTCCGAATTTGAAACCGATTTATTGGAAAAAGTGCAGCGCCGCGTTTTTGATATTATTATTTCGCAAGACGCTGCTCAAAAACGGATGCGGGATGTTATTTCCCAGGTTATCAGCCCTATACACGCATTGATCAGCACTACAGGAAATCCAGTCAAAGGCGATAAGTCCGTCGGGAATTTATCTAAAAAGTTGGATGAAGCCAACGCACTATCCCGGATTGCGGAACAATATGTGATGAACTTTGAGACACTCTTAGACATCGACACTCGCAAGTTGAAGCTGAGAAAAGAAAGAATCCCGGATTTAAGGAAATACCTGATTAATATTGCCATGCTCTATACGCCGCTCATTCGTCCCAAATGCATATCTATCAATGTGACCGGAGAAACTCGCAGCGATATTTCTATTGAGATAGATAAGGATTTATTCGGCATGGTTATTTCAAATATCGTTGACAACGCTGTCAAATATTCTTTTGACCCGGAGGATAGGATACCGCTCGGTTTGCAAGCCAAACCCGAATCAACAAAGGACAAAGAGAATGTGTTAATCACAGCCGAAGCGGAAAAGAATTTCATTACTATAACGGTTAGTAATTACGGTATAAATATTCCGGAGGGAGAAAAGAGAAGGATTTTCGATAGGGAGTTTAGAGGTGTCCATGCGCCTGACCGCGCCAAAGGTACGGGTATCGGTCTCTTTGTACCGAATGAGATCATAAAGAAACACGGCGGCTCTATCGAACTCGTCCCCGATACACCGGAGTACAATACTGTTTTTGAGATCACGTTACCTGCAAAGGGGGCCGAGAAATCTAACAAACCTCGAAATAACCATGGTGATAGGGAGGAGTAAGAAATGAATAAAGAAAAGGAAATAGACCTCGACATGGAGAAAATGATTAAAAATGATCCTGGAACGCTACTTAGTGAGTTAAAAGAAAAAGCTCAAAATGTAGAAATAAACAAGAGAAAGGACTTTGAAAATAACCTGCTGAGATTGGCACAGGAAACCACCGAAGTTGAAAAACGCAGCGCAGTATATGAAGTGCTGGTTTCTTTGCAGTCCATCTGGAATCAATACAAACCTGAAAAAGGACTCCAGGAAAAATTCCACGCTGCATTCGATGTAAAAAACTATAAAGAGGCCGAAGAAATTTACAAAAGGTTGGCCAATCAGGGGCTTGACTATATCGGTACATTTCAAACCGGGGAAGGGAGGTTCACTCCTATCAGCTCTGAAAAAGAGGACATGATCCTGCATTACAGTAAAAATAGTCTAAAACTCTATAACCTGCATTTAGAACCATTGGCCTCTCCCGTGGAGTTGGATGCCATGGAAGTTATCGACGTGTTTATTCCTTTTCCCCACCAATTTTCCGGGTGCCAAGAAGTGAAAGCGGCCAAAACAGAAAACTCGCCCCCCCCAATATGGCTGCTGCTGGAAAATGAAAAAGGCCATAAAGGTGTCGTTTCCGTCGATATAGAGAGCATTATTCGGGAAGATATAGATTATACGGATATTGAAATCCAGGTTAAATACTTAGACCATAAGATGAAAAACGTTTTCCGCCTGTCATATTTCCAGAATCACCTGCTGCTAATTTCAGACAATTCGCTCTATTATCGCAAAGAAAATGAGGAGTGCGAAAGATGGTACTCTACAGGGAAAATGGAAACCAAAATTACCGTGGTTGAACCCACTCGGGAAGCGCTCTGGGTAGGTCACTCAAATGGAGACGTGGTTATCCTAAAAAGCCTGCAATATGTGGGTGTTCGATCAGTTTTGAAAAAATTTTCTGAAGAAATTAAAGGTATCCGGGGAGTAGAAAGATATGTGTTAGTATTCAGAAAGAATATCCTGGGGATCGCTGATTTCGCAGGGAATCCGGTATCGAAACCGCTGAAAACCCATTGTGAAATCATACAATCTGTTCCCATTGAAAATAAATTCATTTTGATGCTGCTAGCAAACGGGATGCTTATCGCCAGGGATTTTAACCAGGGAAATATCCGCTGGCAAATTAACATAGGAGACATATACGAAACACTTTTTGTCTTCGGGCAATATGTCTACTGTGCAAAAAGTGACGGGCAAACTCTGATGTTTAAGATTCCCCCGTTCCATACCATGGCCAAAGAATTTGAAAGCAAGCGCATCTATGTAGAGAAACAATTTTTAGAGTCGGGGCCTAACGAACCTATCAAATACATATCGGATTTTGTCGGCAGAAAAGATCTTCTAAACGAAATTAAAGAGAAGTCAAACGCCCATTTCCTGATCTATGGTGAGCCACGGGTAGGTAAAACTTCTCTATTGAACGTACTCCGGGATGCGCTGTCTGAAACAGCCGGATGCTGCGTAGTTGATATGGAGCAATTATTAAAGGAAACCGGCTCATATCTATAGCGCTCATTAAAATTGAC
>JAGLSW010000175.1 GCA_023135565.1 Candidatus Aminicenantota bacterium
CCTCCGGCACCACCACGTGGGCTTGCCTCCGGCGGCCCCTGCCGGCGAGGCCAAACTTTTGAAAAGTTTGATCAAAACTTTTGATAATTGAGAATCAAAGGCGCTCACCCGCTGCCCTTTAGTTTTTTGCCCCGAAGCGACGGGGTGTGTTTTTTTGCAGCCAACGGCTGCGTTTGACAAAAAGGTTTTTGGTCGCCGGGCTTGATTTTTCTCCTGTTTAAAGATAGAATGTTTTCCTTAAATAGAACGCTTTTCTTAAAACAAGGAGTAAAAAATGAGCAGTAATAAACGAGCTTTAATCAGCGTGTTCCATAAAGAAAATATCGAAATAGCCGCTAAAAAACTAAAAAGAAACGGATGGGAAATCATCTCTACCGGCGGCACAGCAAAACACTTGCAAAAACACGATATCCCGGTTACGGAAGTTTCCGAAATTACCGGCTTCCCGGAAATCCTGGATGGCCGCGTCAAAACCCTGCACCCCAAAATCTTCGGCCCCGTGCTGGCTAAAAATAGCTCCCAACACTTAGAACAATTAAAACAACACTCCCTGTCCAAAATCGACCTGGTTATCGTTAATTTCTACCCTTTCGAAGCAGCCCTGCAAAAAAAAGAACAGGGCATGGATTTTATGATTGAAAATATCGACATCGGCGGGCCTTCCATGGTCCGGGCGGCAGCCAAAAACTTCCGCGATACCATCGTTATCGTCGACCGGGAAGACTACCTGCCGGTAGTAGATACCCTGGTTCAAAAGGACGACCTCAGCCCGGAACAAAAAAAAGAACTGGCCGGCAAAGCCTTTTCTTATACTTCTTTCTACGACTCTTTGATCGCCGGGTACTTCAACGAAGATATGGAAAAGAATCCGCCATACATGAATTTTGCCGGCCGCAAAGCCCAGGAACTGAGATACGGCGAAAATCCCCACCAAAAAGCCGCCCTCTATATCAGGGATAAAAACTCGCCGCTTTACGATTTTGAAAAACTGGCCGGTAAAGAACTCTCTTTTAATAATATTCTCGATCTGTCCATGGTGTACGAAACGCTCAACTGGTTTA
Organism: Candidatus Aminicenantota bacterium; assembly: GCA_023135565.1. Taxonomy (GTDB): domain Bacteria; phylum Acidobacteriota; class Aminicenantia; order UBA2199; family UBA2199; genus JAGLQA01. The sequence goes on from JAGLSW010000175.1 coordinate 1,062, forward strand.
AAGAGGATAATTTCTGCGTCATCGTTAAACACCAAAACCCCTGCGGCGCAGCCACAGCCGCTTCGCAAAAAAAAGCTTTTGAAAAAGCTTTTGCCGGGGATTCGAAATCGGCTTTCGGCGGTATCGTGGGCTTCAACAAAACCTTAGACGGCGAAACTGCCGAAAAGATGAAAAAGATATTTTTCGAAGTGATCGCTGCTCCCGGCTTCACTAAAGAAGCCCTGGACTGCTTCAAAAAGAAAAAGAATCTCAGGATCATAAAAATATCTTTAGGCTATTGGGAAAACATAGATGTAAAAACAGTTCCCGGCGGTTTCGTATGCCAGGAGCGGGATAACGAAATAGCAGACCCGGCGGGATTCGCCCTCAAAACTTCGCGCAGCCTGAGCGAAAATGAGAAAAAAGACGTGGATTTCGGCTGGAAACTGATCAGGTTTGTAAAATCCAACGGCATCATTATCGTTAAAGACGGCATGTTGACCGGGGTAGGGGCCGGGCAGATGAGCCGGGTGGATGCCGTAGAACTCTCCATCAAAAAGGGGGCGGCGCCCCACACACATGAGGGGGCCGGGAAAGGTTTATCCGACCGGATAGAAGGCGCGGTTTTGCTTTCCGATGCTTTTTTTCCTTTTGCCGATTCCATTGAGATCGCGGCGCAGCATAAGATAGCCGTGGTGGTGGAACCGGGCGGTTCGGTGCGCGACGAAGAAGTGATCGCTGCCGCCGGGAAACATAACATCTCCCTGTTGTTTACCGGCATGAGGCATTTCAGGCATTGAAAGGTGCGGCGCAAGAGACAGCGTGTGAGCGCTTTTGATTCTAACTTATCAAAAGTTTTGATTAAACTTTTT
>JAGLSW010000176.1 GCA_023135565.1 Candidatus Aminicenantota bacterium
CCTGCCGCGCAGCGGCTTAACGCCCTTCCACGTGCGTGGGGCCGGAGGCAAAGTTGATGGGAAATCCGGAAAGTGACAAATTTTGTCGGTAAAAGTGACACTTTTTGTCAAACTCACTGCCCTCATGATTCGCAAAACCACGATATAAAAGGATTCTTGTTTTGGCACGATAATTGCTAATAGTACCTGGATTTTTTACCGGGCAACTGGATAAACGCCGGGAAATTTCCCTTAGACCGGATATTAATATGAAAGAATTGAAAATTTTGTTTATTAAATTAAAAATGCCTTGCTTCATCTTTTTTTTCATTATCATTCTATTTTTTAATGGTTGGCCCGCTTCTACTTCCCCCCAGCTTACGCAAACCGGAAGCTCCAAAGACCTGGAAAAAGCGGAAAAAGAGTTTCTGAACATGATCAACCGGGAAAGAGAAAAAAGAGGCCTGCCCCCCCTTTACGATAACAACAGGTTGGGCCGGGTTTCCATCCACCACAGCCAAAAAATGGCCGCGGAAGAACAACTCAGTCATACATTCCCTGCTTATATGCGCCTGTCGGAAAGACTGGAAGAGGCCGGTTTGCCCTTCATAAAAGCGGGCGAAAATGTGGCTTACAGCAAGGGCTATGTGGTGGAAGATGTGCACGAAGGTTTCATGCTGAGCCCGGGCCACAGGCAGAATATCTTAGACCCTGATTATACCCACTGCAGCATTCGCATCGTACAAAAGAACCGGGACCTCTATATTACCCAGGAATTCGCCAAATTATATTCACTGCTGCGGAAAGAAAAAATCCTCCCGGTTTTAAAAGAAGAAATGGTATATTGGTTTCAAAAAAAACATAAGTTCCCTCTTACCTTATTCCCCGGGGAGGTCGGGGATTTTGCCGAATTCTGCGCCGAAGAGAACTTAAGAGGCAGGAAGGTGAAAAGTGCTAACGAAAAATGGGGAAGTTTTTATATCGTTAATTTAATCTCCCCTGAGTTAGAAGACCTTAAAAAAGAACTCCGCAAAAAAATCGGTCCTATTAAGTTCCAGGGTGCCGCGCTCGGTGCTGCAGTAGGCATTCATCCCGACCATCCCGGGGGCGTTTATTCGCTGACGGCGCTCCTGTTTCCCGGTCACAAGCACCGGGATACATCGAAAAAAAAACTAACGAAATATGTGCTGAAGGAGGTAAACCGGATAAGATACTATAAGGGCTGCCGTAAGTTAAAATATAGTAAAACACTGTCACGGAAAGCCGTAGAAGCGGCGAAACTCTTTTACAATCACCAGGAAAGTTCTTTTAGCAATACTGAGGCCCGGCAGATACTGGTCTACCAAACCTACAACCTGCGCAGTATTCCCAATAAATTCGAGGACTTCCTGACAAAACAGGAGGGCAGCGGCAGGGTGGGGATCGGGGTTTTTGATCCTTTAAGAAATGGTTTCCCCGGGAATTTTTTCATCGTGGCGCTGATCTTCGACGACCTATAGGGGGACGGCGTCCCCAGCCAATAAGCCGCTTCGCGGCAAAAACAGCAAAGGCCGGGAATCCGAAGCACGAAACTCGAAACAATTAAAAAACACCCACCTGCATTTGTCCGATACGTCCTATTCGTCCTATGCTTTTTGCCGGGGCTGAAAGCTGGTGCCGGCGCTGCTATTGGAAAAAGAGCCTTAGAAAAAAAAGCAGGTAACTTAACCCCAGGGAAATTAGAAATAATATAAATGCAGTCACGAATCCCTTCGCCGACCAAACAAAGATCGTTCGCCAATTCGTCCGCCTATACATATAAGGATAGGAAAGAAAACCGAAAAACAGTCCCAAAAAAACAAGCGTCCCGAAGACCAGGATAACCGGTTCTTCCCCGGTAAGAGGTGTGTATCGCCGCACCTCCCGCAGAATGCCGGCCGCGGTAAAAAAAAGAGGCCCGGCTAATAATGCTAAATATATACCCAGGAAAAACGAAACCACCGGGCTGTACCGCCCCGGAGCAAAGGGAAAAAAATAAGACCGGCGGCGTCTTTCCCCGGTAAATAAAGACATGATATATTCGGCCAGGATCAAGGTATAAGGGCTATTGGAATTCACCAACACCGCGGCCCCGATTTTTTTTTTCGGACTGAAACCGGCATAAGACGAAAACGTCGGGTTTAAACCGGTATGCGAAATCTCCTTCCCTTTTTTTGTGTCGATGATCCAGCCCATGCCGTAGGAATAATCCAGCCTCCGGCTGTAAGCGGGCATTTTCCCGGGACGCCGGGTTTTTTTTATCAGCGTTGCCATGGGGCTTTCGATCAATCCTAATTGCAGTTTTAGCCAGCGGGCCATATCCCTGCCGTTAGAAACCACATAGCCCGCCGGGTTATTGCCGCGGAAAACAGGCGCATCATAACGCCCGGCGGAAAACAGGCCGGATTTATAACCGCGAGCCGAAAGGGGATTGTCACCTGCCGCGCCAACCGTGGTGGAGTCTAACCGCAAGGGCCGGAATACATTTTCCCGCATGTAATCTTCAAAACTTTGCCCGCTTACTTTCTCGATAATGGCGCCGATGATATCGTAATTGACGGTAGCATAGGCAAATCTTTTACCGGGCATACTGTTGAGTTCGATGCCGGAAATCTTTTTTACTATTTTTTGCAATGCGTCTTTGCTTTTGTCCGCCTGGATGACTGAGATAGCCTCCCAGGGTATGCCGCTGGTATGGCGCAGCAAATGCCGGATGGTGATGTCGTGTTTTTTTTCGTAATACCTAACGTAAAACCAGGGGAAATATTTCGCTACCGGGTCATTTAAATCCACCAGTTTTTTTTCCTCTAATTGCAGCAGGGCCAGGCCGGTGAAACTTTTACTGCAAGAGGCCAGTTCAAAAAGGGTATCCGGGGTGACCGGTATTTTTTTCTTTACGTCGGCGTACCCGAAACCTTTGATAATGTCTTCCTCTCCTTCCCTGGATACGACAATGCAGGCGCCGGGTATTTTGCCCTTTTTCATTATTCTTTTGATGATTTTTTCGGCTTTTGTAAAATCAATTTCTTCGGGTATCATGTGCTTCCTTGCCTCCGGCGGCCCCACCACGTGGGGAGGGTAGTCCCTGCCGGGTGACGCCCCCATTGAGTTTTTCGTCGGGGGCCAGCGGCACACCGCACCTTTGAAAAAGTTTGAACAAAACTTCTGTTAATTGAGAATCAGAAGCACTACCTGCCGCGAAGCGGCTCATTACCCCCCCACGCGAGTGGGAAGAAAAGGGGACAAGCCAATAAAACTCATTACTTCTTGTAGACATCGCCTCTAAAACCGATGGCATGTATACGAATTGTATTTATACGATTGTCCATGGATAGCAAAATCCTTATCTTACCGGTACGAATTCGATGAAAATCTTTCCATTCGCCTCCCAGCCTTTTTATATCAACCTGGGCACTGCTCTCTCCATTTAGCCATTCTTTTAAATTCCTTATTTTTTCTACTATTTTGTTTTCGATATGGGCATCGACTTTCTCCAACTGTTTCCGGGCTTCCCGGCTAAATTCTACAGACCACATATCAAATATCGATTTTTGAGAACTCCTGGCTTTCATAATCCCCGGGATTTCCGAACAAATCGCGGATCTCGTCCATTTCTTCGTCATCCACAGTCGGGATCATGGCTACTTTCAGCCGGGTAATATTCTCTTTAAAGGCTTCATCTACAGCCTGTTTTATGATGACATGCAATTGCTTTTCTTCCACAACCAATTCCATTTTGGCCTCCGGGTATAATAATAGAATTTTTTTTTAGATATGTCAACCCTCCGCTAGAAAATTCACCAACTCAGCGGTTTTTTCCTTCCCCAAAAGCCTTCGGGCTTAACCGGCAGGAAAAGGAACAAGATGATAAAAGCGATAGAGGGAAGAAAAGTGGGACTTTTGGGGACAGGCAAGAACACCCCTACTCCACAAAATCAATTTTCTTGCCTCCGGCGGCCCCACCAC
>JAGLSW010000177.1 GCA_023135565.1 Candidatus Aminicenantota bacterium
AAAGCGCTCACCCGCTGCCCCTGCCAGGGATTATTTCATCGTCTCCGGGTGAGGCAAGCATCATGAAGAACTACCATGCAGCCCGGATTACTCTATCTTCGTGGTGTGCAGTTCAAACTCTTCGGTCTCCTCGTTCTCGGTTAGATGATAGAACACACCGTCTTTTATATCGAAAGGATACAAACGCAGCACGGTTTTCTCTTTTAAAGGGAGATATACTTTTTTTAAAAGTTTACCGTTCATGTCGAAAACATAACACTCGGTTTTCCCGTCTTTTTTCCTACGGGTAAAAGCATAGAGCCTCTCTTCGCCTTTGTTATAGTCGTATTTCAGACCATAGTTCCACAGCGCCGGTAAATATTCGGGAAATTTTATATGGTTTTTTATCCCCTCGTAACCACGCCAATACACTTTGAGAAAGTCGTGGTAGCTTTTTTGTTTTGCTTTATCTACCTTTAGCCTGACTTTATCGCCCCGCCTGTCGATGGTATGCAGCAGTTTGCCCTGGAGATCGAAAATTTTAATGACAAATTCCACCTCCACTGCCGTGAATAAACGATCTTTGCCGGGAACGTAAATATGAGGGCTATCGAAAGCCAAAACATCGCGACTGCCCGGTTGGATGGCATACAAAATCCGGTCGAGTTCTTTAAAATTTTCCAGCTTAGAATCGAAGAGCGCCACCAGGCGGTACTGTGTTTTTTCAACCAGTAATGTTTTGTAGCACAGCAGCTTATCTTTTACAGCCACAAAAGAGTAACCTTTATTTCGCGGATTGACTTCCCGGATAAACTTGCCCTCTTTTGAAAAATATGAAATCTTACCGCTGCTGCTCACAAAGATATAATCCGGCTGGATATTGATCCGGAAACTAATATGAACCGGTCTAAATTCTCCCGGGCCCATCCCCGCGCTGCCGAAACTTTTTATTAATTCTACTTTTTTGTCTTTCAGCGAATAGATGTAGATTTTCGGGCAGTCGGAAATATACATCCGTTGGTCTTCGACGATCAAGTTCCTGGCTCTCATCAGGTCGGGAAAAACCGCGATTTTTTCCGTTTGCCCGATAACCGGGAGCAGGATAAAAATTAGTAATCCCAAAACCCCAAACTGAAAATACTGTTTCTTTGATTTTATTTTTTTCATAGCCTTATTTTACCGAAACCGGAATTTTTTTTCAAGCCCACTGCGCCCCGCGGCGCGGGGAACCTATGAGCTGCTTCGCAGCAAGAGTGCGCCTTTGATTTTCATTAAACAAAAGTTTTGCCCCGCGGCGCGGGGAGCCTATGAGCTGCTTCGCAGCAGGGGCAGCGGGTGAGCGCTTTTGATTCAAAATAAATAAAAGTTTTGTTCAAAC
>JAGLSW010000178.1 GCA_023135565.1 Candidatus Aminicenantota bacterium
TCCAATTTTAAGGGTCCATTATATATTGCGAACCGGGAGGAGGGCCGGTATCGAGTTCCAATTTGATTTTTATTTTTTTATTTTTTGCAAAACCTTTTATAATATTATCTCCGGCCTCGACAATCAATAAGTTGACGCGGGTATTTCCTTTTATAAATGCTGATTCCACCGGGGATTGCAGCGCTTTATCTTTCTTTTCTACAGCAAAGCTAAAACCGAATGACTCCACTTCTTTTGCGATGGCTTTTAAAAAAGGAAGCAGGTCAAAGTCTTCATTTTTTTTCAATAATGAGAAATCCAGGTCCTCCGAAAAACGACCTAACCCGTAAAATAAACGCAGCGCGGTGCCACCGTAAAATGCCGCCTGTTCATAAAATTTACTGCGCCATAAACCTAAAAGAGCCAACTGCTGTACGATTTCTTTGAGAGCGATTTCGTAATCATCAAAGGTCTGCAATTCATAGTTTTCGAGGAGATTTTTTATGGCTTTATTCATCCTTTACCTGCCCTATTTTTTTATCCCGTTCCCGCAGCCATTTAAAAAACGCTGTAACCGGTTTTCTCCTGTACTTGCTGCTAATCTCCCTGACTAACTCGACATCGAAATGATCTAATTCCGTCATATCGAGGCGCATTTCAGCTTCTAAGAATTCCGCCATATCACCGGTTTCGAGTTCTTTTACCAGGGCCAACCGGTCACAGAGGGCTTTCTCTTTCGCGGCAATGAGAAAAGCTCCGCTTGCTTCGGAAATTCGCTCGATACCGGTTGAAAATTTCGAGTTTTCTAAGTACTTATAGGAAAAAAAACCCAGCGGCGTATCAAAAACCTTATTACGTTTGTTTGTCATGCTGGTAACTTCCGCGACTTTTTCAGGGATCAAGCCCCAATAGGAGAGCGCATATTCCAGGGAGATATAGGACGGGCCGTAGATCAGGTTAGCCAGGACTTTGAGATCGATTTGGGCGCCGAATTCCGGGGACGCTGCATAGAGTCCTTTTTTTACCTGGATGATTTCTTTTTTTTTAATCATGCGGCTGATCTTGTCCCGGGGGGAGTTGTAATTTTCCAGGAGGTTCATCAGGAAGGTATAATCAAAAGGGTGTTTGGGTAGTTTCCAGGGCAGATGCCGCGGTTTTTGACCGGGATGTCTGATTTTTTTCGACATACTGGGTATTTTACACCAATTTGCAAAAAAATACAAGTGGTCTGAACGTAACTATTCAGCTTTGGAAAAAGAAAAATTCAAAGCTTTTGTCGGGGGGGCTTCTCGTTTATTTAAACAAAAGTTTTGTTCAAACTTTTTCAAAAG
>JAGLSW010000179.1 GCA_023135565.1 Candidatus Aminicenantota bacterium
CCCGAAGCGACGGGGTGTGTTAGCCTCCTGCCCGCCGGAGGCAAAATATTTGGAGCAATAAATGTTTTTTTTACAGAAAATAGCCGATAAGTTCTTAAAAGAATACGGCGGCGAAATCCACAAAATCGCTTTCGTATTTCCTACCCGCCGCGCCGGTCTCTACTTCCTGCGCCACCTGCAAAAACAAAAAAAAGAAACCGCCTCGATGTGGGCGCCGCCGATCTTTTCTATAAAAGATTTTGCCGCCGGGCTGGCCGGAGTCACTATTCCCGATCAATTAGAACTCATCTTTGCCCTCTACGAGGGGGTGGCACCCCCAGCCTATGAGGGGGGGGCGGCGCCCCCAACCTATGAGGGACCCGGGAACCATATCACTGACCGGATTGACCAAAAAGTTAGTTTTGGCAGCAAGTTTTCACGAAGGATTAGTAAAGAGTTTGCCGACTTTTACCCCTGGGGCAAGATGATTATTTCCGATTTCGACGAAATCGACAAACACCTCGTAGACGCCGCCGAACTTTTCCGCAATCTGAAAGAATTCAAAGAAATAGAAGATATAAACATAGACGAACAAGCCGGAATCTATCAACGATATACCGGCTTCTGGGAAGATTTAGGCTCCATGTACCGGGAATTCAACCGGGCGCTAAAAGAAAAAAACAGCGCCTACGAAGGGATGGCTTTCCGCTTTGCCGCGGAAAATATCAAAGAAATCCTAAAAGCCCCGGCAGACCCCAAGGCAGGGGGGGGAAACCGGGCAGAGGGTTTAACAGCCACCGCCCCGGGCTGGGAGAAAGCGGTTTTCTGCGGTTTTAACGCCCTGACCCCGGCGGAAGAGACCATCATCCGATTCTTAATAAGCGAAGAAAAAGGAGAGATTTTCTGGGATATGGACCACTATTTCGTGGACGACGTCAACCAGGAAGCCGGTTCTTTCTATCGCCGTAACCGGGAATTTTTCGGCAGGGAGCAGGAACAGTGGGTGGAAGACCGCCTGCTGGAACCCAAAAACATCGATATCATCGGCGTGCAGTCGAAAGTCAGCCAGGCCAAAGTGCTGGGACTCAAATTAGAGCAGTTAGGACAGGCTCTCTCCGACCCCGAACACATCGCAGTGGTGCTGCCCGACGAAACCATGCTCTTTCCTGTACTAAACTCCCTGCCCGGCAATATAGAGAAAGTCAACATCACCATCGGTTTTCCCTTAGCACAGACACCGGTTTACAGCCTTTTCGACTCGATTTTAGAGATGCAGTGGCGGGCCGCCGAAAGCAGCACCGCCGGGCCGAAAGCCCAGCCCACAAAAGATTCCCCGGGCAAAAACGCCGCCACCCTGTGGAACAGCGCCCCGGTTTTTTATTACAAAGATGTGCGGAAAATAATGAACCATCCTTATATCAGGCCTTTTGCCACCGAAGAAATCGGCGCTTTGATGACCCACATCAAAAAAGAGAACCTGATTTATATGGCCGTCGAAGATGTCGCGTCACTGCCGAAGCCGCTGAAAAACCTATTCAAAATACCCGGCGATTCCCGGCAAATAATCGAACGTTTCCAGGAACTGCTCACTTCTATACGCAGTTTTTATTTGGAAAATAAACCCGGCCTTTTTGCCACCGACCACGAGTATCTTTATTTTTTTTACACCCTGCTGACCCGGCTGCAAGATTCTCTAAAAAACACCGGTCTGCAATTGGACATCCGCACGTTCCGCCAATTGCTGTCCGACATCGTAAAAAGCAGCCGTTTACCCTTTACCGGCGAACCTTTAGAGGGCCTGCAAATAATGGGCGTTTTGGAAACCCAGACCCTGAATTTCAGTAACCTTTTTATCCTCTCCGTGAACGAAGACTACCTGCCGCCGGGGAAAAGCCACCACTCTTTTATCCCTACCGAAACCAGGAAGATCATCGGCCTGCCTACCTATAAAGAGAGTGATGCGGTAGCTGCCTATCATTTCTACCGTTTGTTAAAAAATTCGCAAAATGTCACCCTGATCTACACCACCGCAGCCGGGGGCTTAGAAAAAAGCGAAAAGAGCCGTTTTATCGAACAACTGCAAATCGAATACGCAGTCAAGAACCCCCAGGCCCGCATCGAACACCAGGTGATAGATTTTTCTTTTTCACACCCGGAAAACAAAGAAATCCGGGTCGAAAAATCCGCCGCTATTTTAGAGAGACTTGCTGAAAGATATTATTCCGCTTCGTCGCTGTTGGACTATCTCACCTGCCCGTTAAAATTTTACTTTTCCCACATCCTGAAACTCAAAGAGGAAGAAGAGGTCTTTGAAAGCCCGGATCAGCGCATAGTGGGCGACATTATCCACGACGTCCTGCATAAATTGTACGGCAGTTACCGGGGCCGGGACGAAGCGCTCTCTTTCAAGGAGATCGAAACCATACAAGGCCGCGTCGAGCCGGTGCTCACCGCTGTTTACCGCGACACCTTAAAAAGTGGAGATTTGTTTACCGGCAGGAATCGGATTGTTTTTGAAGTGATCAAACAACTGTTGGACAGTTTTTTTGAAAAAGAGAAGCGGGGTCCCGGTTTCAAGATATTGATGTTGGAAGAGGCAGTAAAAGGGGTGCGTCTTTCGTTTGCTGCCGATAACGTCGAATATTCGGTGCAGTTAGTGGGGCAGATCGACCGCGTAGACATAGCCGCGGACAACACCTACCGTATTATCGACTACAAAACCGGGAAAGTGAATTCTTTGAGCGTAAAAGATTTAGAAGAATTAAGCGGAGCGAAAGCAGCGGAACGCCGGGAGGTTTTCCAGTTATTTTTTTACCGCTATTTGTTGAGCAAGAGGCTTGCCGGGGACGAACGAAACCGGTACCGTTTAGGCATCTATCCTTTTAAGAAGATGTACGAAGAGTTAAAGTTTGTTTGCATCGATAAATCGGACGTCATCGGCCCGGAATCGGTAGACTGTTTCGAGCAGGTTCTCATTGACATATTCCGGGAACTTTTCGATCCCGGCGTTCCTTTTTCTCCCACCGAAGAGGAGAAGAACTGCGGTTACTGTCCTTACCGGAACCTCTGCGGCAAGTCCGCCAGCGACTATTAGAAGGGGGTGCGCCCCCTTTTTGTTCAAGCATGGTCAGACATGAAATATTCAGGCCCCTCATAGGCTGCGGACGCCGTCCGCCCTTTTTGTTCAACAGCGCTTGAAAAACCGGGAAATTCATTCCCGGTGAGGGTATTATCCCGGCCCAGGATATTTGATTTTGTTTATCCGGCCCTCGCCCAAAATTATCTGATGTCCAAATTGGCCTTCCCCTTTTTGGCCCCTTACCGGTTTTCATTTTTCTTGTTCAGGGGTTTCTAATACCAGGGCGACCTTTAACCTACTTTCCAATTCCGAAAAAAGCTCAGCTGGTAAATACCCCAATTCCCCGGAAAAAATTGATTTATTAAGCGTAGCTATTTTATCCATTTTGAATACAGATTTCTTCATCAAACCTGTCTCAAGAAAATTTTTATGGTCGACATCCAGGACAAAATCGGTCTTACTCAATTTTGAAGGAATCACAGACGAAATAAATGCAACAATCACGTCCGGTTTGGCCGGGCTAACCCTGGAAATAATTACCGCCGGTCTCCTCTTTGAAGAACTTAAGTCGGTAAAAGGAAATTTTGTTAAAACGAGTGTTCCTCTTTTCATTATTAATATTTTACTTTAAGGTCGCTGTCGGAATAAATATCTTCTCTTTCATCATCGAGAAAGTCTAAAGCTCCGCCTTCCTGGACCATTTGATGAATTTCTTCAGTACTGGGGTCAGCCTCTATCGGCTCAAGGAAGGTGACGATGACCTCCTTTGGAGAGTCTATATCGACTTTTTCTTTCAGCCTGAGATTTCGACCGTCATAAGTTGCTCTTACACTTAACATTTTATCCTCTTCATTCACTCTTAGATTAATATATTCTTCACTGTTTGTCAACAAGCGTGCCGATTTTTTCAAGCCGGTGCGAGAAAAAAGTTTGTAAACCGGTGGCTGGTGGCTGAAATTGTCGCGTCCCCTTTTTTGGCCTTTTCGCCCAATGGCTAAAATTAAGCTTCCGGCAGAAATACCGAAAAATTTCTATCTCTATTAAATACTGGCTCGTTTTGGAAAGATTTAAAACATAGCCGCAGCTTCTTTTATATACTTCATCCGTTTCGCCATATAATCCTTGTCATAAGGTGAAAATGAGATATAACTCTTATCTATCTTATCCCCATATCTCTTCATTACCAATTGCCTATTTATTCTGTCATTAATCCAAATAGCCTCTATTTGTGTAAACTCTGCTCCCATTCTATTTGTTATCTTACTCTCTTTTGCCATTGTTGGGGAACCATACTTAACTTTAAAAATTGCATATAAATCATTAAAATGTTCTGGCTCGGTTTCTATCAGAACCGAATGAAATAAAAAGATTTTGGGATTCGCTAACTCAACCTTAAGCCATTCACTGTAACCTTTATTTTTAATTTTCAATTCTTCTATTGTTTCAATTGGGCATCTAAAACAAAAAATTACATCAACATTGAAATCAATAACCATGTGATTTTTTAAAATCTCGGTCGTTATTAGACTTGTACCTTCATGCTCTTTCATTTTGGTGGATATATATGATTTTGTTTTTAATCCAGTCCGCTGCTTTAAAACTTTATCGAAATCTTTTAGATTAACTCCCCATTTAACCTTCATAAAATGGCTCATATGCGCTTTTTTTACGTCGTCTGAGGCCACTTGAGGTATACTTGTCCCTAAGACAAAACACAAAACAATCATAAATGATATAATCTTTTTCATTTTTAGCTCCTTAAGATTAATTTCTTATTCATAATACTGAATATATTTTTTTTTGTCAACTAAATAAAAGGCTTGATATCACAATGGACGGTGCATGCAGTTGTGGGAATATATTAGCGGATTTGGTCGGAACTTTCAAACGGGCCTTGACGAATTAAAACGGCTTGCTTTCGGAGGTGCTTCTCCGCTTCCTTATTGGGTCATTTGGATTAAAGATATTTCGCCATAAGGCTAAAATTAAATTTCCAGAATTTTTTTTGAGAATCTAATACCGCTCATTGCAAAATATCGGAGCATTGGTTGTAATTACCTAACAAATGTGATTTTGTCTTTCAAAAGTTCTTTTGTTTTAGATATAGCAAATAAAGATCCGAATAATAAGCAAAGTGGGATTATAACCCATTTTCCGCAAGTT
>JAGLSW010000018.1 GCA_023135565.1 Candidatus Aminicenantota bacterium
AAAGCTTTGAATTTTTCTTTTTCCAAAACTGAACACTTACTATAAAAAAATTAAAATCTTGAAGAAAAACCGGGGCACTTTTCCTATCTCACCAGGAAAGATAAAACTAAACCGGTTCGTTTCAAATAAAAAATAGAAATTTGTTGACATCGGAAAATATTTCCTTTACAATATTCACATGGTAGAAAATCGACCACCATAATGCCGTCATGTTTACAATATTTTCCGGATTATTCTAACACTTAGAGACATGATGAAAGCGATCAACATAGGTTATACAGCACATTTGCCGACAAAACGCCTAAGCCCGGCTGTGAAAGGGAGATGGCGTAGTTTTCTTATTCTTATAAACGCCAAAAGGCTAGCTAATAAAACTAAGGAAAAAACAATCGCAATTGATGAGGAGAAAAAATATGGCACGTCCACTCAACATAATAATTGTCGAAGATGTCGAAGAAGACGCCCTGCTGCTGGTTAGAGAACTAAAAAAAGGAGGTTTCGACCCGCAGTGGCAGCGCGTCGAAAAAGCCGGCGATTTTATAAAAGCCTTAGATACTAAAAAATGGGACATCGCCATTCTCGATTATTCGCTTCCCGAATTCAGCGGCATAGAAGCCCTACAAATCCTGGAAAATAAAGAATCCGACTTACCGGCCATTATGGTTTCCGGCCGGATGGGGGAAGAAACGGCTGTCGAAGCAATGGTGGCTGGAGCAGCCGATTACATTATTAAAGGAAAATACGCCCGCCTGGTGCCTGCCGTGAATAGGGAACTTAAGGAAGCCAAAATAAGAAGTGAAAAAAAACGGATCGAACAACAACTGCGCGAAAGTGAAAGAAAATACCGCTTATTGGCGGAGAATGTGTCCGACGTGATCTGGACAATGGGTCTTAATTTGAAAATTTCTTATGTATCACCGTCCATTACTGCTCTCACCGGCTTCACAGCGGAAGAAATAATGAGTATGTCCTTAGATCAAATCGTTTCCCCCGGATATATTCCCACTGTGTTAGAAATTTTTCACAGGGAATTACAGGCGGTAAAGGCGCGTCTCCACCAACCGCGTACCTTCGACGCCGAACATATATGTAAAGATGGTTCC
>JAGLSW010000180.1 GCA_023135565.1 Candidatus Aminicenantota bacterium
AAAGCTTTGAATTTTTCTTTTTCCAGGAATGAATAGTCACAAGCAGGGGCTTGAAACACAAACCTTTTTCCATTAAAATAAGACCATGAAAAAAATCATCTATCCTATCGACAAAACAAAAAAAAAGAAGTTCGAGAACCAGGTTCTTGCCGGTTCTAAAAGAGGAAAAAAACTCTACTCTTTCGATGACCGGCATGATAAAACAACACCGGCGGAATTTTGGTTCCAGGAATCTTTTGAAGGACTTATCCTTTTCGTGGTTTTTTACACCCTGGCCTGCCGCTGGTCCCAATGCTTAGGATGTAATCTGCCTTCCAAAATGTCTTCTCACCATGTGGATTTCCAATCGATCATGGCCCAGGTGGACTATATTTTCGATAATGCGGAAATCAACAGCAAAAAAGATTCCATCAGGAAAGTCATTATCAGCAATAACGGTTCCGTGCTGGATGAAGCGACATTCTCAACCACGGCCCTGATGTATTTGCTGGCTAAATTAAACATGAACCTGCCCAATTTATCGGCGCTGTGTATCGAAACCCGGGCGGAATACGTAGATGTGGAAGAACTGGCTATCTTCGATAGAGCTTTAAAAGAAGGAACCGCGCCGACGGACCTGGAACTTTCTATCGGTTTTGAAGCCTTTGACAGTCATATTCGCAACAATTTTTATAGGAAAGACCTCACTCTCCAGACCTTTGAAGAATTAGTAAAAAAGATTGCCCCGTTCAATTACCGGCTTAAATGTTATTTTATGCTCAAACCGGTGCCGGGCATAACCGACCAGCAGGCGGTTGAAGATATTCACCGCGCCATAGATTATTTAAGCAATATTCAACAGCAGTATAATATATCTATTAATATGCATTTAAATCCCACTTATGCCGCCCGGGGAACCGCCTTAGAAACCGAATTCAAAAAAGGCAATTATTCTCCGCCCCGGCTGGAAGATGTAGCGTCGGCTGCCAGGAAAGCGCGGGACAGCAGCATTACGATTTTTATCGGCTTGTCCGATGAAGGTCTGGCCGTGGAGGGCGGTTCTTTTTTCAGGGCAGGCGATGAGGAGAAAATCGAACGCCTGGAGCAGTTCAATCGCAGCGGTGATTTCGACATCCTGGACAGCCTGTGCAAAACATGAACCTGTAATTTTGCCTCCGGCGGCCAAAACCCTTTTGAAAAAGGGTTCTGGACTCCCAAAACTTTTGTTGAGCGATACGCTTCTCTACCCGGGGAACGGCCCTCGTTGGCTTCTGCCGTGCAGCGTGTGAGTGCCTTTGATTCTAAACCCCGTGCGCACG
>JAGLSW010000181.1 GCA_023135565.1 Candidatus Aminicenantota bacterium
ATGGTATGATCCCATGAGCCGGAGGTCAGGGTTTTGCCGTCGGGACTGAAGGTTAGGGAGGTCACACCATCTGAATGTCCCTGCAAAATGGCGGTCACTTTTTTCGTCTCCATATCCCACAGGCGGATGGTATGATCCCATGAGCCGGAGGCCAGGATTCTGCCGTCGGGACTGAAGACCACGCTGGTGACTTCTGCTGAGTGAGAATGTGACGGCGGGGAAAACCAGCGCTCACGAAACGCGGCCCTCACCACCTCCCGGTTTAATAAAGCGCCCGCTAAATCCGGCTCCAGGTGGAGCCTGTCCAGCGGTATTTCTTGCTGCAATGCCGCCGTCATATATAACCAGGCCTGCTTGTAGTCGCCGGAGTTCAATGCTTTCATCGCTTTTTTTTCGAATACTTTGGTCAGGTTGTAGTTGGCCGCTAATGTGAGGCGCTGCGCCTCCCGACCCCGCTGCACTGCCGTGTACACCAGGAAAAGGGAAATCAAAAGAGAAACAGATATAATAATAATTAATGCCCGTGTCAGGCGTAATGTTTTTGCCTGCTGGCGGTTTTTCTCTTTTAGCAGCCGTTCCCGTTCTTCCCGCTGCTCTTTCTCCGCCGATTTTTTTTCATCCCGGTCTTTCCGGCTTTCTTCTAAGAATGCGATCGCCCGGTCGAACTCCCGGTGATACTGCCGCGCCCAGGCCTGATTGGGTTTTTCCCTGTCTCTCCAGACCAGCGCGATATCCAGCGCCGGTTCCCGGTAAAACCCGCCCCTGCCGGCTGCCTTTAATTGCGCGGCATCCGCCAGCCGCTTGTAGGTGTCCGCATGATCCGCCTCTTCTTTCATCCACTCTTTCAAGGCACCCCACTGACGCATCAAACTCTCATGGGAAATATCCACCAGCGGGTCGCGATTTTCGGCGGAAAGCACCAGGAAAGCCCGGCTGCGCTCGCGAAATTTGTCGATAATTAATCTTAATTTATCCCCGGATGCGCCGGTAACGGCTTCCAGCTTACTGAGATGCGCGGGACGCCGGACGGCGCGGTTCTCCGCGTCCGTTTCGGTCAATGCCTGGAAAAGCCGTTTGGCCAACCGCCGGTCTGCCGCGGATAATTCATCGAGCGCTTCATCCGCATGTTGGGAAAGGGCGTTTTTCATGGTGCCGGTAGCCTCATAATGGGCCATATCCACGGCGGCTCCCGGGGCGGGGCCGGTCCGCCGCTTTTCCCAGGTGCGCATTAAGGCATGCTGGAGCACGGGCAGGTCGTCCCTGAACTGCCCGCTTTCGTTCGATAAACGATCCAATAGCCGGGGCGAAATCGAGGCCCCGGCTAAACGAATGGGGCCTTCGACGGCTTCCCGCCGCTGTGCGCGGGTCAACCGGGGCACTAAATATTGGCCGCGGTTCATGGCTTCCGGCAGACCGTGAAACGCATCGCAGTCGCCGATGTAATCGGAACGCATGGTGATACACACATAAACCGGGATATCATCTTGTTCCGCCAACCGGAGCAGCAAATCCACGAACTCAGCGGCCTGCTCCCTTTCCCGCGCCTCTTTTGCATGCGCGCCGAAACGAAACACCTCCTCGAACTGGTCCACCAACAGGAAAAGATTACTCTTCCCCCGTTCCAGGAGCGGGCCGATTCGTTCCTTTGCCCCGTGGATTCCCCTTCTCCTTATGGCTTCATACCAATCATCGCCGTTCCCCGCCGCGTCGTCCCCGGCGTTCATGGCCGCAAACAGGGCCCGGGCCAGGTTAAAAAGCGGGCGGTGATCCGGTTTCATCCGGGCAATATGCCAGGCGTCCCGGCTGCGGGCCAGGAACCCGGCCTCGAGATTGGGAATCAGCCCGGCCCGCACCAGCGAGGATTTGCCCGAACCGGAACTGCCGACTACAGCCAGGAAACGGGTCTCCCGCAGACGGTTCAATAGGGCCTGGGACTGGTCCCCGCGGCCGAAATAATAGAGAGCGTCCCCGGCTTCGAAAGGCCGCAGGCCCACGAAAGGATTGTCGCGCAGCATCATGCGCCTCCCCCGGCTTTGCAGCACTGCAGCAGCGGTTCCAGGACTTTCTCATCGAGTTCAGGGGAATGGGTGTTGTCTAAGAACCTGATATTAAATAAGCTGCACATATCCTCGATCTTGCCGGTTACCCGGCTCGAGGGTAAAAGATATACCCATAGGTGCTCCAGGGAAGCTTTAACATTTTCACGCTCCATTTGAGTGCAGAAAAATTGCAGGGTTTTCAGTAACTTGCCCTGCACCCAGTTGGCGGGACCGGCCCCGTAAATAATGACCACGCTCCGCGCCCGCTTCAGGAAATCATCGAAAACTTTCAAGCTGGCTTCGATGTTCATGTATTCGGGGTTGAGCTGGTATTTAATACCCCGATCATCCAGGTAACCGGCCAGTTTCATAGCAAAAGCCAGATCATCCCCACTGGTTGACAGGAGAACCGGGGCCTGTTCGCGGGAAAGAATTTTCTTCATCGAAAGCCGCCGGATTTCTTCGCTTTTCGCCAGCACCAGGTTTTTCAGCCCAGGCTTGAGTTCCCTTACAAAATTGAAATTTTTCTTTTCACGCTCCCGGAATTCCAGATCGTAAAGAAATTTTTTATACCCTTCGTCTTCGATATCTTCATAGGCAAGGTCTTTGGGCGTCCAGATCAATTGATCTATTTCGCTTTGCAGGCCGATCTCCAACTGCCTGCGGGGATAGCTGGATGCTTTAAAATCCCTGATCCTCCGGCCCGGCCCGCTGTCCAGCAGGTGAACGGTCAGGTGCGCTGCCGCGATTGTTTTTTTAACCGCTTCATCGTGTTCCTTGAGATTGTCCGGTGGCGGGATGTCGTCCAGGATACGAATCTTTTCTTTTTTTAAATCCTCGATTAAACGGTCCCGGGTAATTTGCAGGTTATCCGCCGTATCCGCGATAAAAACATCGATACATTCGTCAACCCCATCTTCATCGCGGCCCGCGGGCGCGGCGTCTATATCCTGCCCGGCCCCGGGAAAAGCTGTAAGCGCAGCGGTAATCCCATTTGCGATCCCGTTCACTCCCTCCCTGAACTCCCGGCTGTCAAAATCGAAAAAATCTCCATCTTTTTCGCTGTCTTTGGGGGCATCGTGCATAGTTTGCCCGCAGACGCCTTTGAGTGGTTCGGGCCATTCTTGATGCGGGATATTATTCGCTAATACTATATATATACGGGACCTGTCTCCTATACTAAGCCCTAATCCTTTTTCGTCGCTGTAGAACCAGTCCAACTCTTTTTTGCAGTATTCGGAGTTTAAATAGTTCCGGGAGAGCAGTACCATGAATACAGCGGAATTGTCGATGACTCGTTTTATCTTTCGATTGAAAAGGGAATTTGCATCCAGTTCCAAATCGCGCCATACTGCGACCCGGTCGTCGTGTAGTTTTTTTTTTAGCGCGGCATGCAGCGCGTTATGAAAATGGCCCACCCACCCGGGTGTATAGTTATCGCGATGGCAATAGCTGATAAAAACATCATATTCAAAAGCTTGCGTAAACGCCATCGTCTGTCTCGAACTATCCTCGATCCCGGTATAACCGGTTATTTTTTTTAAACCAAGTCATATTATAAACAAAAAAAATAAAAATGCAAGTTCGACTTCCGGGAGACGCGGATAGTGGGGGCAGGTCTTTCTTTTTAGCGTTTTAGCCTTTGTAAACAATTTGAGGGCAGTCATAATTTCACACAGGGCAGTGAGCATGACACACGGGGCAGCGGCTCAGCGCCATCCCACGTGCGTGGGGCCGCCGGAGGCAAAGGTGAGGAATTAGCCTGTCCTCTTTTTTTCTCTATTTCGTTTTAAAATAGTTGACAAACGGCCTTAAAAGTTATATATAGTATTTGGAGTAAAAATGTTAGAGCAAGAAGTCGTAGATAATTTGTTAAGGCCGCTGGTGCAGTCCGGGGTATATAAAGATGAAAAATCGGCTCTGCGGGATATTATCCTCGATTATATCGACAGGAAGAAGCGGGGATACGATGAAGTGATCTTGAGTTTCAGGGAAAAGTATAAAAAAGATTTTGCCGCATTCACAAATGAGATAAAAAATTCCGCCGGATTTGAAACGGAGGATGATTGGATGGAGTGGAAAGGAGCGATCGAGATGCGGAAAGGTTGGCAGGAAGCGTACTGGGATTCGAT
The DNA here is from genome assembly GCA_023135565.1 of Candidatus Aminicenantota bacterium. GTDB lineage: Bacteria > Acidobacteriota > Aminicenantia > UBA2199 > UBA2199 > JAGLQA01. Next base: position 4,172 of record JAGLSW010000181.1, read on the forward strand.
ACATGGTAGTGCTGTTTAATTTCCCTTCGATAGTATCGACTCTAAGAAATCACGAATTGATCTCAAAAGTTGAGAACATTCATGTTGATGAGATTGCGCAGCGAGGATTCTACAAAATAAAATGTCGTTTAATCCCATCGAAGTATAACCTTGAGATCAAATTCATCAAAACCCGCGAGGAATTTATTTATGCCTACCAGTTGTATAGTACGACAACGATAGTACGTTGGGACAATGCTCCTCATTTTCCCGGGATTGAAACTTTCCCGCATCATTTTCATGAGCTGCACGGTAATGTTTTAGAATCCGATCTGACAGGTGAAGCGGAAAAAGATTTAGCCCTGGTGCTCTCGAAAATAAAAAAAACCCTGGTTTAATAATGAACCGAATTCCTTCGTTTCAATAAACGCAGAGAGAGACGTACCGCCAGGGAAACTCACAGCGGCTCAGCGCCACCCCGCGAGTGGGGCCGCCGGAGGCAAAGGTAGAGCCAAAAATCCCCAACGTTCCAACGCACCGAGCACATTTTCATTTTTATCAACCACAAAAAATTCCGGGGGGGTGAGTCATTCAAAATTCGACATTCTTTGGGCGGCACCCTTTTTTATCCAAAAATTAGTTGACAGAAAGGCATAAAAGTTTTATATTATTCCCGGAGGCAATATGGATTTAGAAGGAAAAATTTCGGTAGACCCGCGGATTATGTTGGGCAAGCCCGTTATCCGGGGAACCAGGATTACTGTAGAATTAATACTCGAACGCTTGCAGAGCGGTGAGACAGTTGAACAGATCGCCACATCCTTAAAGAACATCGAAGTCGAAGATGTATACGCTGCGATAGATTACGCCATCGATTCACTGCGCAGGGAAAAAGTTTTTATAACCCGGGAACACCGGCAGGGGAGTGCAAGGCTTTGAAGCATTTTTTTGGACTGTCCCCTTTTTCGCCTTTTCTCCCCCGCACTTCTTAAGTCCCCCTATGCACTTCGGAAGTGCGTACCGGCAGCAAGCATGTCCGGCAATATCACCGGGTTTCCCTCCACCCGGAACGAACGAATCATCTCTTCCCTAAAAAAAAGAAAATAAAGTGGATATTTCCCATTTTTTTTGCTATCATTAACCATAGGAGGTAAAAAAATGGCAGTTCGCTTTATTCTCACCGGTTATGTAGACGAGCTAATGAGCCAGGCGGTCTATGATAAACTGGACGATAATACATTTTCCGCCCGTATCCCTAAATGTAAAGGCGTGATTGCTTTTGGAAACACTTTGCGGGAATGTGATGACGAGCTTCGTTCAACACTGGAGGATTGGGTCCTGGTGGGGTTGAAATTGGGCCACCATCTCCCGGTTATAAATGATATAGATTTGAATAAAAGACCAGCCTATGAGCAGATGGACGCCATGTAAACGGCGAGACTTTATCGGCAAAATTCGTAAACTCAGCTTTGATGGGCCTTTCTCCGGCAGCCGCCATCAATTTATGGTCTGGAAGCAGCACCGGTTGGCGATTCCCTCAAATACTGAATATTCAGTTCCTCAACTAAAAATGATGCTTTATGAAGTTTCCGGGATAACCGGTGAAGAAATTTCACTTGCCGAATGGACGAAACTTTAATAAAAGCATCTTTTGGAGCTGTTCCATTTTTTCCATTAATTCCTAAAATAATCCTCTTGTACTGCATACCAATCATTCAATGTTAAACGGCATTCTTGCCTATCCCTTTTTC
>JAGLSW010000182.1 GCA_023135565.1 Candidatus Aminicenantota bacterium
CCCGGCAGGGCCGCCGGAGGCTAATAGGCTGGGTGCGCCGCACCGCCGGAGGCAAAAAACATGAATAAGAAACCGGGAAAACTAAAAAAAGGCGATAAAGTAGGCATCTTTGTTCCTTCGTCGCCTGTCAAGGAATCTTACCGCCGGAAGGGGCTGGAAGCAATCCGCCAGTTGGGTTATGAACCCGTAGAAGTAGACGATATCTTAGCGAAACGTGATTTCGTTGCCAAGGAGCCGGAGGCGAGTTTTGCCGACTTGCAGGGATTTTTCGATAACCCGGAGATCAAAGCTGTGTGGGCGGCTCGCGGCGGTTATGGAGCCAAACGCCTGCTGCCGTTTTTATCGGGGCTGGAGATAGCGGAAGCGCCTATGGTGATCGGTTCTTCCGATGTGAGTTATTTGCTCTGGTATTTGTTAGACCGTTTTAAGTTGGTGGTATTTTACGGCCCCATGGCCTATTCTGCCCTCGCCGACGACAGGGCTAATATCGACAACCTGGTTCGTATTTTGAGCGGCGATTACGACGGCATCGAAGTTCCCGGCAGCGTATTAAAACCCGGCAAAGTGAAAGGCATCGTAACCGGTGGTTGTTTATCTAATTTCGTATCGCTAATCGGCACCCCTTACCTGCCGCAAGTGGAGGAGCGGGTGTTGCTTTTAGAAGATGTAGGCGAACGGCCTTACCGGTTGGACCGCATGATCTGGCAGATTGCCCAGGCCGGTCTGTTTTCCCGTATCAAAGCCCTATTGTTGGGACAGTTTCCCGGATGTTTTAAAGATCCCGAAGAGAAGGAGAATTTTTTGCAGCGTATGACAGGTTATTTTGCCGGTCATGATATTCCTATAATATATGATTTACCTTTCGGGCATGGCGAAAACATACACACGCTGCCCTTAGGCATCCAGGTCGAGATCGACGCCCCATGGCATGGGGTACCTATAAGGGGCAGCTTATCGAAACAGGACAGTCAGGTAGTTTCTACTATTGCCGGCAGCGTTATTATCGCCGGTCATTTGTAGGCCCCGGTCCCATGGCATGGGGAACCTATAAGGGGCCCCGGAATTTTACGGTTAGTTGACAAAACTTTAAATTACAATTATATTAATGAATGATGATCAAAATAAAAAAAAATTATTTGCATACAGGAGGGCAAGAGTAATGGGATTGGTACACGCGAAAATTTTACTTAGTAATCCCCGGGAAAAAAAACTGAAATCTATGGAGGTTAAGGCGCTGGCTGATACAGGAGCGCTGCACCTTTGTGTTCCCGACCATGTGGCGCTGCAGTTGGAATTAGAAGAGATTTATAAACGTGAAGTGATAACCGCTGATGGCCGGAAACATCTCTGCCCTTACGTAGGGCCGGTAGAAATTACGTTTGAGAATAGGGGATGCTTTACCGGCGCTATTGTAATAGGTGACGAGGTTATTTTAGGCGCTGTTCCCATGGAAGATATGGATTTAGTCGTGGCTCCTGCAAAGCAGACGGTGGTTGTGAACCCTGAGAGTCCGAATATCCCGACATCTATCGCAAAAGTGGCCGCGGCGCGAACATTATAGAGACCGACTTGTTTTTTTGAAAATTTTGCTTATTTGAATTGACAGAAGTCGATTATCGGTTTATATTATAAGACAACTATTTATCAATATTATAGACCCCTTTAGGAAAAGTGAAAAATGAAAGTTTTTTTGAACGGAATCGCCGGAACCGGCATGAGTTCGTTGGCCGGGCTTTTCAGCCAAAAAGGTTACGAAGTGCTGGGTTCGGACGTTAATTTCTACCCCCCGGTAGATAAAATATTAGAAAAAATGAAGGCTAAAATTTTTAGCCCCTATGATAGCAAAAATATCCCCGCTGATGTGGATTTCTGCGTCACCGGCAACGTCATCTCCAGGGGAAACCCCGAAGCCGAACACATCTTAAACAACAATATCGAATACTATTCCATGGCCGAAGCCCTCTATAAATTCTTCATAAAAGGCACCGAATCTATCGTGGCCTGCGGCACCCACGGCAAAACTACCATCACCTCTTTTATCGCCCACCTGCTCCACACAGCCGGGCAAGACCCCGGTTTTTTTATCGGCGGCAAACCGGAAAATTTCCCCTCCAACTATGCGGTAGGAGGCGGTAAGTATTTTGTCAGCGAAGGCGACGAATACGAAACCTCTTTTTTCGACCGTTCTTCTAAGTTTTTGAAATACCATCCCCTGTATTTAATCCTCTCCGCCTTAGAATACGACCACTTAGATTTTTTCCCGGATGAAAGCCTTTATATCAAAAGTTTTCAGAATTTGGTCAACCAGGTGCCGGGCAATGGGCTTATTATCCTGAACAACGACTACCCCATGAACCGCCAGGTGGTGGAAAAAGCCTTTACCCCGGTAAAAACCTACGGCAGCGAAACCGATTGTGATTATGTAATCAAAAATATCGAATACGACCAGGGCAGCGAAGTTTATAGTTTCGTATTAAAAAATGGCCCCAAAGAAGCGTTGTTCAAGAGCAGGATTCCCGGACGTTACAACCTCTGGAACCTGACTACCGGCATCATTTTGGGTTTTCATTTAGGCATTGCCGAGAAAACCATAAAAGCAGCCGCAGAGAGTTTTGCCGGGGTAGAACGGAGATTAAATATAATCAATAGTGTAGGGGAGACCATCTTTTTGGAGGATTTCGCCCACCATCCCACCTCCATAAAGAAAGTACTGGAGAGCTTGAAAGACACCTATCCCGGCAGGAAGATTATCACTCTCTTCGAACCGCGCAGTTGGAGTTTGCGGCGGAATTTTTTCCAGGAAAGGTTAGCGGGCAGTTTTTTCGACAGCGCTGAAATTATCATCAAAGAGGTATATCAAAAAGAGAAAATCCCGGAAATAGAACGCTTAGATGTCGAAAAATTGAAGAAAGAATTGACCATCCGCGGCAAGAAAGTCCATATCATGGAAACCGTAAAAGAGATAGAAGCGTATCTTTTAGAAATGGATTTCAGCAAGAAGAACTTAGTAGTGATCCTATCCAACGGCAGTTTTGATAATCTTCCCGCCTTTGTAAAAAAATTGCCATAACGACTTAGTTGACAGAAGCGAAGGTTTTATGTATATTCTATGTATGTGTGTAATGTGTATATATAACGATGCTTTAAATTTGACTCGAGGAAAAGTAAAATGAGGTTCGAAAAAATTTCGGTAAACCCGGCGATATGCCATGGACAAGCGTGTATCAAAGGAACTCGTATTCCTGTTTATCAAAGTGTCCGGATGCCGGCGAATGGCGATTCCATCGACGACCTCCCGCACTCATATCCCACGATCAGGAAACTGGACGCTTTATCCTGTCTCGAATTCACGCCATACCCGGTAAAAAAGAGATAACACCTGATGAATAAAAATCGGCCCAAAGATATTTATGAAAAACGTACCGGGAAGTATCGAGAGGAGATAGTCAGGTTAAAAAAAATTTCGGCTGTTCTCTCAACCTTAAAATTTATAGTCCTTTTCAGCGGCCTATTTTTGCTGCTGCAAAAAAAATCATCAATGTTCATCCTGGGGGTGTTATTCCTGGCTTTTTTCGTTATCTCTATTATTCACGAAAAGTATGTGCGAAAAGAAAAATGGCGGAAACTTCTTCTTGAAATTAATGAGAATGAAATCGAATATTTAAACTATAAATTTTCCTCTTTCGATAATGGTAGTCGTTTTTTCGATGAGGAACACCGGTATGCGGAAGACATGGACATTTTCGGCGAAAGAGGAGTCTATCACTATCTGAATCGGACGCAAACAATTTTAGGAAGAAATTTCTTAGCCGGTTGGTTAACAAATAATTCGGATTTGATTGAGGTCAAGAGAAGACAGGAAGCGGTTAAAGAACTATCGAAAAAAATAGATTTCCGCCAATCGCTCCAGGCGTTGGGTATGCATGTTAACGACTCATCCCTGAACTTAAAAGGTATTTACAAATTATTTGATGAACCTTTTTTAATTTTAGGAAAAAAACTGTTTATTATTTATTTTCATCTTTTCCCCCTGCTGACATTGACATCTCTCGTATTAATATTTTTTAATTTTCCCTGGGCTGCCGGTTTCTCGTTCGTGTTGACGCAACTGCTTGTGAACCACTTTAACGGGCAGAAGGTCTCGAGGATTTACCAATATACCCACAATAATTGTAAAATCTTAAAAGTATACTCGAATATTATCCGGGAAATTGAAAGCCAGTCATTTGAAAGCAAAGAATTATCATCTCTACGCGCCGGATTATTGGCTAAAGAAAAACCCGCCTCTAAATATATCAAAAGGTTATCAAATCTTTCGGAATTTTTCGACCTCCGTCTCAATAATATATTTTACTTTATTTTGAACAACACATTGTTTTGGGATTTTCATTGTATGTACCGGATAGAGAAATGGGTCAAGGATGTGAAAGAGGATGTTCACAACTGGTTGGATGCTGTTGGCAAGGTTGATGCTCTTTGTAGTTTCGGCAATTTGTCTTTCAATCACCCTGATTGGGCAATGCCGGAATTTTTCGAGCAAGGTTTTAAACTGGAGGCTATCTCGATCGGGCATCCCCTGATCCCGGGAAACGAAAGGATCAACAATGATATAAAATTTAATGAAGATGGGCGAATAGTCATTGTTACCGGCCCGAATATGGCTGGCAAGAGCACTTTCTTGAGGACAATGGGAGTCAATATTGCGCTTGCTTTTGCAGGCGCTCCCGTGTGTGCAAAACATTTATCCTTATCCCCTTTGAAATTGTACTCCAGTATGAAAATAAGTGATTCGCTCGATAAAAAGTTGTCTCTTTTTTACAAAGAGCTTCAACATTTAAAAAGAATCCTGGATGGAATTATCAAAGGAGAGCCGGTTTTTTTTATTATAGATGAGATGTTAAAAGGGACAAATACAGGAGATCGTCGCCAGGGCGCAATTGCATTGCTTAAACAATTGATTAATTTTGGCGCTCACGGAATTGCCGCCACCCACGACCTGGAACTGGCCGCTTTGGAGAAAGCTTACCCTCTTCATATCTTGAATTATCATTTTGATGGTTATGTAGATGGTGATCAATTATTATTCGATTATAAGTTGAAGAAAGGGGTTTGCCGGAATTTCAATGCCTTAACCCTGATGCGGAAAATCGGCATCCAGGTATAAAAAACACCCCCTCCCGTAACTATTCAGTTCTGGAAAAAACTAAAACA
>JAGLSW010000183.1 GCA_023135565.1 Candidatus Aminicenantota bacterium
GCTGGTCCAGCAACCGCGGCGGCAACTGGTCTATCCGGCACATCGCCGGGGCCGAACTAAGCGGCAGCGGCGGGGTGCATCAGCCCGGCATCATCGAACGCGACGCCCTAACCGTAATAGATAACCTCTATTCCCAGCGCACCCCCTTACCCATACCGGGTAAAACCGGGGAGCGCGTATCCCTGCTGTACCGTTCCAGCCGGGGGCCTACCGGGCGCACCGCGGCTCGAAGCGCAGTGGAAACACTGGACTTCCGCAGCGCCGGCAGCACCGTCGTGAATGACCGCATCCCCCACAGGCTGGGCCAGCAGGACACCTATACCGATTTCCTGCATTATAGCTACGACACCGGGCAGCCCGGTGAACCGCTCGACTCCGGCACCCGCAGCAGCTATGACACGGTGGGACTTTTCCTGACCCCGACGGCGGACGACCTGCACATGATCAACCGCAACCAGGAACTCATCAAAGGCATGTTGGAGCGTTTTATCCCCATACTCAGCCGCGTTGTGTTTATAATCGAACCGCCCTTATACGTGGATAAATACCAATACCGGACACGCGAAGGTGAAGAACGCATCATTCACCGTTTCACCGACGACTTTTCCGGGCCCTACCCTGTGCAAACCTACCCCGCGCAAATAACCGATACCGCCGCCGTGCCGGTTATCGACTGGCAGTGGCTGAAATCCTGGGACGGTCAACACCCCCTGCACCTGACCGTGGATACCCGGGTTTCCCCGGTGGAAACCTGTTACCGGTCGCTGCAAACCGGGTTAAACGAACAAGCAGGTGCTTAAAGTAGTTTCGCTTCAAATCTCAAATGACGATTCTTACCCGAAGGGTTATAAAAAGTTTTGATCAAACTTTTTCAAAAGTTTGGCCCCCGGCAGGGCCGCCGGAGGAAAAAAATTAACCTATAAAGCAAATGTGAATAGCACGAATAAAAGGAGGATTAACCGATGTTAAAGAAAACCGCCTCAATACGAGGCATATACCGTGATATCATAAAAGATGAAAACCACCGCATAATTTACGACAGCGGTTGGAAATCCAATTTAATCGTCGATCGATGCCGGGTATTAATTGCCGCATTCATGAAAAACGAGAACACCCGGGGCATTCAAAAAGTTAAATTAGGCCGGGGCCAAAAAGAATGGGATAATGAAGATGAAGGCCCGCCTGCACCGGTGCCCGCAACTGCCGCTTTAGAAGACCCCGAACCTTACCTGGTGGATGAAAACGCATGGAGCCTGGAGTATTTGGATGAAAACGACCAACATGCCAACACTCCCACCGACCGGCTGCAAGTCACCATTACCCTGGGAGAAAACCAGCCCCCGGCGCCGGCAGATTCGGTAGTCACCACTTATCCTATCCGGGAATTCGGGCTATTCGGCGTATTTACCGACGGCGCCGGCGACCACGACTACATGATCGACTGCATCCGCCACCAGGTCATACACAAAGACACATCCGCCACCCTGATAAGAAAAGTAAAACTCTATTTTTAAAACATAAAAAGTTTTGCCGGGCCCAGGGGACCCGCGGCGCGGGTACCCTTTAAGGATGAAATCCTCGCTTTCCTCGAAACATTGATAATTGAACATTGTTCATTGATCATTGAAGAAGAGTCCCCTGGCCGCCGGAGGCAAAAAACAGGAGGTAACAAATGGGTAACTATTCGCGAGATACATTTGAACTGAACAAATTGAAGAATTATGTCGGCGTTCGCTTACAGCAGGGAGTGCCCCTGGTGGATGCCGATTGGAATGAAATGGACGAAACCAGGAGACAAGAGATTCGTTCGTTTCTAAAGAACTATGTAGGTAACGGCATACCCGGCAGCGGCGATGATTTTAAAATTACCGAAGCCACCACGACCGTAGCCACCACGACCGTAGCCACCGATATCTCTGACAATTTCACCATAACCGGTGGCACTGCCGAAGCCCCGGGCCGCTGCCTAATTGACGGCTGGGAAGCCCTAATATACGAGTCCGTCGATTACAAAGACCAGGTCCTTTATGATAATCCTACCCTGGCCGGACAATGGGGGGTAGACCCCCTGCAGCCCCTCTCGACCCCCGAGACCGGCCGCAGCGACCTGGTGTACTTAGATGTATGGGAACGGGAAGTCGGGTACGAAGAAGACAATGAACTGGTCAACCCGGTCATCGGGATCGAAACCTGTACGCGGATCAAGCGGGAATGGACCGTGCGTGTGATAGAAGACGCAAAAACCCATCCCGACCCCCCGCAGGGACATGTGTTTTACGACATCGCAGGAATCATACGCAGAAGTGAAGAGATGGCGGCCGCTGTTGGCTGGCTAACTATATCTGACCTGCGCTATACGGGCTTGAATTTAGAGGGAAAAGGGGGATCAATGAGTTCCGCGGATAATCTGGTTGAGATAGCTACCTCGCATAATAGGCAGGTAAATGTAAGTCTTAGCTCAACTGCAAGTGGTTATAGATCCCAGGTAAATGCATGTGATAGATCAACAGCAAGCGGAACTAGATCCCAGGTAAATGCAAGCAGTTACTCAACAGCAAGCGCGCAGGAATCCCAGGTAAATGCAAGCGGTAACTCAACAGCAAGCGCGATTGAATCCCAGGTAAATGCAAGTGAACTATCAACAGCAAGCGGACAGAGTTCCCAGGTAAATGCAAGTACCGGCTCAGAAGCAAGCGGAGAGAAATCCCAGGTAAATGCAAGTGAACTATCAACAGCAAGCGGA
>JAGLSW010000184.1 GCA_023135565.1 Candidatus Aminicenantota bacterium
CTTTTGTTTAAAAAAGCGAAAAGCCTAACTCAGGTCATCTTTTCCGGGTCCAGCACTTTTTCGACTTCTTCCGGCGACAGTATCTTTTCCCCGATAATCACTTCTTGCAGCGGTTTGCCGGTTCGGTAGGCTTCTTTGGCGATCTCCGCAGCCCTGTCATAACCGATTACCGGGGCCAGGGCCGTTACCATAGCCAGACTCTTGTCTACCAACTCCCGGCAGCGCTTTTTGTCGGCTTTCAGGCCGCTGATGCATTTCCGGGTAAAAGCCTCCACGCCCTTTTCAAGCAGTTTGATAGAGAAAAGAAAATTATAGGCCATAAACGGCAGCATCACATTCAACTCGAAATTGCCCGATAACCCGCCTAATGTGATCGCCGCATCGCAGCCGGTCACCTGCGCCGCCACCTGGATCAGGGATTCGGCCATGACCGGGTTGATTTTGCCCGGCATGATAGAAGAACCGGGTTGAACCGCGGGAATTAAGATTTCGCCGATGCCCCCGTAAGGCCCCGATCCCAACCAGCGGATGTCGTTGGCAATCTTTATCAACGATACGGAGAGGGTTTTCAAAGCCCCACTTGTATGCACCACCGCGTCCCTACTGCCCTGGGCTTCGAAATGGTTCTCCGCTTCCCTGAAAGCGAGGCCGGTTTTCTCACTCAGCCGAACCGCCGCCAGACGAGCAAATTCAGGGTGACTGTTCAAACCCGTCCCTACTGCCGTGCCGCCTAAAGCCAGTTCAGAAAGACGGTCTAAGCAAGCTTCGATCCTTTCGATACCGTAACCCACCATGGCGGCATAACCGCCGAACTCCTGGCCTAATCGCACCGGGGTGGCGTCCTGCAAATGAGTGCGGCCCAATTTGACGATGGCAGCGAATTCCCCGGCTTTTTGTTCTAATTGGGAGCGAAAATCCTGCAAAACGGGAAGCAGTCCCTTTTTTATCGTTTCTACCCCGGCAATATGGATGCAGCTTGGGATTACATCATTACTCGACTGCCCCATATTGACGTGATCGTTAGGGTGCACCGGGGTCTTGCTGCCTAAAGGGCGGCCCAGGATTTCATTGGCCCGGTTGGCAATCACTTCGTTGGCATTCATGTTGGTGGAAGTACCCGACCCGGTTTGAAACACATCTACCGGGAACTGGTTGTCCCACTGCCCGTCTACAACTTCCCCGGCAGCCTGGATGACGGTTTCCGCTATTTTTTTGTCCAGCAAACCCAAAGATAGGTTTGTTTCAGCGGCAGCCTGCTTTATCAAACCCAATGCCCGGATGAACTCCCGCGGCAGGCGCAGTCCGCTGATATGGAAATTATCCACCGCCCGCTGGGTTTGTACGCCCCATAAAGCCTGCGCCGGTATGCGCAGTTCTCCTAAGGAATCTTTTTCTACGCGGTAATCTTTTTTTTTATCCGCCATAGCAACCTCCTGGATTTTGTAACTGCTGTAAATTTAATATAGTACAAACCGATTGTCAACCCCCTAAATAATAATTTTTGTTCAAGACTAAGCTTGAAAAGAAGCCCGAATAGACTGCTCCCCGCCGCTGGCAAACTAAAAAAATTTGCAATTAAAAAAAAATTGACATATTTCCACCGTTTTGTTAAAATTTTTTCTTAAAATTCAGTTAAGGAGAAAAAAATGGATTGGAGAACCGGCAAGATTATTTTAGTGCTTGGCGTAATTATAGTGTTTTTTGTTTTCATAGCCCCCCGGCATTGTTTCAAACCCCGTTATATCAACACCGATGGCGCCAGGATCGAAGACCCGGATCAATCGGAAGTACAGGAAATCGAGAGAGATTTGAAAGATTGGAAATTGCGGGAAAGGAAGTTGTTTTTGATGTACAGGGTCAAAATAGCGAAGGGCGAATCGGGATCGGATATCAAACCGCATTGGCTCGAAGCCCAGGATATGGTAAAGGAATTGGAAGAAGAACTGGAAATAGCAAAGCAAGATCAAAAAAAAATCAATAGGGTGGTCGACGATTTAATACGGGGCGATTACGAATAGCATTGACAACTTTTGATCCTTCTGTTAAAATTTTTTTTCAAACTGTAATTTAAGGAGATATCGATGAGTAAATTATTAAATGTCGGTGAAGTTATCGAGTTCGCCGTCCATATCGAGCAGAACGGCTTCAAGTTTTACGATGAAATCCAAAAAAAATTCGACGACAAAAAGTTTTTGGAACTTTTTCAATACTTAGGCAGCGAAGAGCTTAATCATGAGAAGACCTTCAAAAACTTGTTGAAAAACGCCGGCTCATTCACCCCCGCCGAAACCTATGCCGGGGAGTACGACGCTTACATGAGAGACTTTCTAAAGATTCATGCCTTAGGAAACGACGAGGCTTTAGCTAAGAAATTAGAAGAAATCAAAACTATCGAAGCTGCTGTTTCCATGGCCTTAGAATTCGAGAAAGATTCCATCGTGCTTTTTACCATGCTGAAAAAGTACATCGGCGGCAAAGGCAGCGACATCGTAGAAAATATCATCCATGAAGAATTGTCCCATATTCATCGGATTACCGCTTTCTATAACGAGATGAAAGATTAATAACCCACAGCCAACAATTTGTTAATCGCTGCTAATTATGGCATTGCTGAGTTTACAGGAAGTGACTATCGGTTTCGGCGGCCCTTTACTGCTCGATAAAGTTAACCTGCAAATAGAAGCAGGTGAAAAAACCGTACTTTTGGGCAGGAACGGGGAAGGCAAAACCACCCTGCTGAGATTGCTGAACGGCGATATTACCCCCGATTCGGGTTCGGTCACTCGCCGCCAGGGAAGCACCACCGCCCTGCTTACCCAGGAGATACCCGCGGGAATCACAGGGAAAGTCTATGATATCGTCAGCGCCGGTTTGGGCAAAAACGGTGCACTGCTGGCCCGTTATCACCAGGTCGGCAGCCTTTTGTCTGAAAAAGAAGATAAAGTCCTGACCGCTGAATTAGACAGGCTGCAGCAGGCTTTGGAGGCCGCGGACGGCTGGCACGCGCAGCGTAGAGTAGAGGATATCATCTCCCGTATGGGCTTAGAACCCGGCGCTGCTTTCGCTGAACTTTCCGCCGGTCTTAAACGCCGCACACTGCTGGCCCGGGCCTTAGCCGGCAGCCCCGACGTGCTGCTTTTAGACGAACCCACCAACCACATGGATATCGAAACCATCGCCCGGTTGGAAGACCTGCTTTCCGAATACAGCGGCACTTTTGTTTTGGTTACTCATGACCGGGTTTTGGTGCAGAAACTGGCCAACCGCATCATCGAGATAGACCGGGGCAAGCTCAGCAGTTGGGCCTGCGATTATCGCACTTTTTTAGAGCGCAAAGGCTTCCTTTTAGAAGCCGAAGAAGTGCAGTGGGCGAAATTCGATAAAAAATTGGCCAAAGAAGAGACCTGGATTCGGCAGGGCATCAAAGCCCGGCGCACCCGCAACGAAGGCCGGGTAAGAAAGCTGCTGGGTATGCGGGAAGTACGCCGTCGCCGCCGTGAACAAGTGGGTGCGGTGCGCATGCAGACCCAACAAAGCGGGCTTTCGGGAAAAGTGGTAATCGAAGCTGAAAAAGTGAATTTTGCTTATGATGAAAAGCCGTTAATTCGTGATTTTACCTGCGCTATAATGCGCGGCGACCGGGTCGGTATTATCGGGCCGAATGGTTCCGGGAAGACTACTTTGCTGCGCATCCTGCTGGCGGAACTGGCTCCTTTAGAGGGCGAGGTCTCTCACGGCACCAAATTAGAAGTGGTTTATTTCGATCAACTGCGTGAGCAATTGGAAGAAAAGAAAACCGTAAAAGAGAATATAGCCGGGGGGAATGATTATGTGACTGTAGGTGGTAGTCAGCGTCATGTGTTCGGTTATTTACAGGATTTTCTTTTTACCCCCGAGCGTTCGCGCACTAAGGTGGAAGTGCTCTCCGGCGGGGAACGCAGTCGTTTGCTTTTGGCCCGGCTTTTCACCCGGCCCGCCAATTTGCTGGTATTGGACGAACCCACCAATGATTTAGACATCGAAACCTTAGAGCTTTTAGAGGAACTGCTGCTGGAATATAACGGCACCCTGCTGCTGGTCAGTCATGACCGTGCTTTTTTGAATAATGTAGTGACTAATACGCTGGCGTTGGAAGGAGAAGGCGCGGTCAAAGAGTACATCGGCGGATATGACGACTGGCTGCGCCAGGGTGGTTCTTCCGCGCCGGCGAAGAAAGAGAAAGTTGCCGCTATAGAGGAGAAAGAGCGCAAGAAGAATGCCCGTGTCCGCAAGTTGACTTATAATGAAGAGCGGGAATTGGCAGCTTTGCCGCGGCGCATCGAGGAGATGGAGCAGGAGCGGGAGCAGTTGTTTGATGACATGGCGAACCCGGAATTTTTCAAACGGCAGGGAGACGAAATCGCTGCTGCCAGAGCCCGGCTTGCGGATTTGGAGAAGGAGTTAGCCGGAGCTTATGAGCGATGGGAGTATTTGGAAGAGATCAAGACCCCTCTGTCTTGACATTACTTAGGGCTATTTTTACCACGAAGGGCACGAAGGGGGGAGCGTTGATATGCTTCGCCGCAGAGGCAGCGGGTGAGCGTTTTTGATTCTAAACCCCGTACGCACGGGG
>JAGLSW010000185.1 GCA_023135565.1 Candidatus Aminicenantota bacterium
CCAAACTTTTGAAAAAGTTTGATCAAAACTTTTATTTATTTAAAATCAAAAGCGCTCACCCGCTGCCTTTGCGGCGGAGCGGCTTATAGGCCGGGTGCGCTGCACCCTCAATGGCGGTGCTTGCAAAAAACCCGGTACTTCTCGTCCGCTAACTCATCGGTAACAACTACATCAAAAGTGTAACGCCCTTTGGCATTGGGCGTAAAGGGGATAGAAAATTCAAAATTCGACACTGTTAACAACTCATCGGCTGCCCTGGTAAAGGTTTTTTTCAGCTTGATTTCTTCGATTTTTTGATAGTCTTTGTATACAAAAACCGCTGCCCTGAATTCAGCCGTTATTTTGCCGTCTCTTTCTTCAAAATTTACCCGCTTTACAGGTATCTTGACGGTTATTTTTCCCGCCCGGTAAGCAGCTTTAAATTTGAAACCATTTCGTTTGGGTTTCGGCCTGCCTAAGTCGAGTCGCCGCTTAGCTGTATCTAAAGCGACTTTCATGCCCGATGGGACACGGTATAACCTGAAAACACCGAAACCGTCCACATCCCCGACGAACATCAGGGTCAAACGGTACTGGTAATAGGTCCACTTCTCCATTACTGCCCGCCTGGTAGAGATCAGGCGCCCGCTGAGGTCTGTATGGGGAATATTTCTCATCTCCCTGTTATCGGGGAAGCCCAACTGCAGTAGTATCCTGCCCCGGACAGAGTCCCAACCTCTTTTTTTTGCTTTTCGCTCGTTGAACCATTTGTTGGCATACGCTATCCTGAGAGCAAATTCCTGCTTAACCTCATTCTCTTCAGTATCTGGAGTGGGGTCCCTCTTCTTCCAGAAATCTTTAATAAAATCCTCTTTCTCTTTAGTTCCGGATAGATTTTTGTAAATCCGGATCTCTTCTTTGGACATGATGAGCCGGGTTTTCTCGTAAAAGATCTCATAAAAAAGATCATCATCTATCTTCGTTTTCGCGCTGCTTACCAGCACAAAACATATTAGACAAAAAACTATATATATTTTTTTCATTCAATTCCTCCTGCCGGAATTCAGGCGCTAATGCGTCAACTTTCTACGCCCAGTTTTAAAAACTATTCATTTCTTATATTTGCAGAAGTTCCTATATTTTGCCGCCGACGCTTCATCCGTAACAATAACATCAAAATAATAACTCCCCTTCCGCTCGGGCGAATAGGGAATAACATAAGAGATGTTTTTGATGTTTAATAATTCTTCTTTATCTTTGCTTACGCTCATTTTATCCGTGATTTCGTCGATCCTTTCGTAATTCAAATAGACGTAAACCTGCACCCGGAATTCGGCGTTCATGGTGTCGCCGGCTTCGGAAAAACTTATCCTCTTTACCGGTACGGTGATTTTAATATTATCTTTTTGGAAGTGGGCGGTAAATTTGAAGGCATTCTTCTTCGGCTTATCGGTGCCTAAATCGAGCCTGCGTTTGGCCTGTTCCAGGACAGTGCCAAGCACCGTGGGCACCCTAATTAACTTGAATGTATTGAATCCGTGCCTGTCCCCAGCGAAAGTCAATGACAACTGGTAGCGGTAATAGAGCCACATCTCCATGGGCATCCTCTGGGTAGTCCTCAGCTCACCTTGAGTACCCCTGCTGCGATTAATATCGTCGATCTCGCCCCAATGCCGTTCCTCCGGGAAACCTAACTGTAACAATATCCTGCCCCTGGCCGTGTCCCAGCCCCTATGCTTAGACTTGTTTTCGTTGAACCACTTGTTGGCATAGGTGATGCGCTCTTCAAATTCCTCTTTGATCTCGTTATCTTCGGTGTCCGGGGTGGGGTCTCTCTTCTTCCAGAAATCCGCGATAAACTCCGCTTTCGCTTCTTTGCCGGGCAGGTGCTTGTATATCTCTTTCTCTTCTTTAGACATGATAAGCCGGGTTTTCTCGTAAAAACTTTCATAAAAGGGGTCTACCCTTATCTTCGCCTTAGAACTGCAAGCAGCCAACAGGCTGATTAGCGCCAACACGATAAATACTTTTTTCATTTTGCCTCCTTTAACTTTTTATGGCCAGCATCAATTTTGGGAAAATATTTTCACTTTGCCTTGATAATGAAAAAAAATTTGTACACCCTTATCTTAGTGTAAAATTCCCATTTTGTCAACAATAATCTTAAAAGAGCAGAAAGAACAGGAGATTAAGAAGAGATCAGGAGGAGCTAAGAAGGGCTCAGGAGGGGCTGAGGAAGGACTCAGGAGGAAATCAAGAAGGACTCAGGAGGAGATAAAGAAGGACTCAGGTTGAGGAAAGAGGGGCTCGATATTCTATCCTGAGCTCTCTTGAGATCATCCTGAGTTCTCCTGAGCTCCTCCTGAATTCTCTCGAACTCCTCCTAAACCTGAGCTCTCTTGAGATCATTCTGAGTTCTCTCGATCTCATTAAAAGAACAGGTTAAGTCCAAAGCTGTAATGGATACCGGTAAGGTCGAATTTTGCAAAGCCTTCGAACAGGGAGGAGAGTTCTCCTTTCAGGTATTGATACTTGACTGAGAAAGAGACGCCCACAGCCCGGCCCACTTTGAAGACAAACCCGGCTTTAGCGTTAAAGCCCGGGGTAAAGGCTTTGGTATCGGCGTAACCTTCCGACACGGAGCCGTCTTCGAAGTTTATGAAATCGCCCCACTGCTCGTATCTCCAGGCATAGATGCCCACGCCGCCGCCGAAGAAAGGACTAAAAGCGCCGCGGTACCCCAGCGGATAAACATTGATATTGAGTTCCACCGGGACGATCTTTAATGAAAGGTCCTGGTAGATGGGGGTACCGTCGTCGTATTCATATTCGGTGTATTGGCTGAAATGTTCTTTATAGTAGCAGCCGATTTCGATAGAGAAGGAGAATAGGCGGTTGAAGAACTTTTCGTACTCTATCCCGAAGTAGACATTCTGCATATCCTGTTTGTTAAGGGCCAGGTTTTCCATATTGACTTCCCACAGGTCGGAATCCATGGTGGGTTGGAACAACCCGAGTTTCAGGTTGAGACTCTGGTTGGTGACAGACCGGTGAGATCTGGAACGATAGTACCGCTGTGCCTCTAAAGGCAAAGAACTTATCACTAAGAGTGACAGTATAATGAATACAAATAATTTTTTCATGTTGACCTCCTACATAAAGAATAGCAAGTTTGCTGCCAAAAAAATTATACTATAAAATAGAAGAAGTGTCCTCTTTTTGGGACACATAGGAACAAAAAAGACAACAGGGCTGGCGCACCTAACCTCTTTGCCTTCGGCGACCCTGCCGGGTGACGCCCCCATTAAATTGAAGTTGGGGGCCGCGGCATACCGCACCTTTGTAAAAGTTTGAACAAAACTTCTGATGAGCGATACGCTTCTCTACACAATAAACGGCCATCGTTGGCTCCTGCCGCGAAGCGGCTCATAGGTTGCCCACACCGTGGGCCTTATAGGCTCCCCGCCCGTGCGGGGCTACTTAATCGCTTTGAGGATTTTCTCCTTTTTGGGCACCGAGTTGAAACGCTGCACTTCCTTGCCGTTTTTAAACACGATAATAGTAGGCACTCCGAGTACGAAATATTTCTGCGCTATTTGCATATCATCGACGATATCTACTTCATAGGCGGCGATGTTTAGGCCGCCGGACTCAGCCAGTATCTCTTCCAACAGCGGCGGTACTTTTTTACAGGGGGCGCATCCGGGAGAACTAAAATCTATGATGACATGCTCCGCGGATTTCAATTTATCGTCGAATACATCTGAGCCTATTTTTTCCATTATTTTTCCTCCAATAGTTTTTTTATTCTATCTTTGATCGCCTGTGGAGCGCCTGCCCCGATTTCCATGTGGCGGATTATACCGGCTTTGTTTATAAATATCATGGTGGGCACAGCCGCTATCTTGTAATTTTCAAACTCTATTCCTTCATAAGAGACGGCTGTGGGGTAGGTGATTTTGTGCCTTTTTAAGAATTCTCTTATTAAGGTGATTTCTTTTTTTTTGCTCACTTCTCCCCTGCTGCCCAGGTCATCGTTGTAAGTGCCGTAGAGTTTGGTTAAACCTATCACCACCAACCCCCGGTCTTTATATTTGTCATAAGCTTCGATAAGCACCGGCATGATTGCCCGGCAGGGTTTGCACCAGGTGGCCCAGAAATCCACCACCACCACTTTTCCTTTTAATTTTTCTAAGGAGAGGGCCGGGGAATTCATCCATACCTGCGGAAAAATAGCCGGGGCCGGTTTACCGATAAAATCCAGGCTGGCCAAATCCGCTTGCATGGAGAGCTTGCCCCGCGGGTTTTTTTCTAATTCGACGGCTTTTTTCAGCAGGTCCTTTGCTTTATCGATTTCCATCCTGTCCCTGGCAATAAAAGCGAGAGAGGCATAGACACGCGGTTTGTAAACAGCCAGGTCTCCAGGTAGATCGGCGGCATTGATAAACTTATTGGCGTATTCTTCTTTTACTTTCGAGTCTTCTGAAAATAAAGCAAGAAAGAGGTAGGCATTGAAGAGGTCTTCTCCTCTCTCTATTTTTTCTTCGATTTCTTTGAAGATTTGATAGGCTTGCGCCGGTTTCCTTTTTAAGAGCAGGATTTGCACTTTTACCATTTTCGCTTCATCGAGGGCGGGGGATTTTTTGGTCAGTATGGCGTCGATTTTTTTTTCAGCCTGTCCGATTTTGGGGATGTTCAGCAGCGCTTTGCTTCTTAAGATTTCGATTTCCACGGTTGCGGGGCTGTCTTTATGTTTTTCCAGCAGCGCTTCGATCTCCTTGACCTTATCGTTCATCAGGCGCATAATCTCTTCGCGGGATGCTGCTGCCATTTTTTTCTTATACTTTTCCTGTACAGCGGTAAATTCCCGGGAAAACTCTTGAGCCTTTTTTTTACCGCTGGGCTGGCACGATAGGATAAGTACCGCTAAAATGACTAATATAAATATTTTCTTATACATATTTCCTCCTTAATTACTGAAGTTTGAAGAGTGGAATTATAGCATAATTAGTATTTTTTAACAAATCCGGGGGCGGCCTAAACCTCCTGCATCATCTCGAAACCCTGCGGCGCGGGGAGCCTATGAGGGACGTTTCGTGGGGTAAAAAAGCTTCTCGCTTAACAAAAGTTTTGTTCAAACTTTTACAAAAGTTTGGCCCCCGGCAGGGCCGCCGGTGGCAAGGTCGGATAAGTTTTTTTTGCCTGCGCCCGGTTTCCAGATGGTGCACAGGTTGTTTTTTCCTATCGCGTATTCGTAATTGGAGAGAGGCGGACACAACAACTCGAACACACAATCTTTACAGGGTGCTGCTTTTGAGCGCCGCCGCCGCCAACTTTTTCCTTTATCCATCTCTTTGAAGATCATTTTAGGGAGCGAATCTTTTCCCAGGCGGCCCAACTTCCCAGCATTTACGTTGGCATACACGGAACCGTTCGGCAGCGCTGTCAGCCTGCCGAAATTTACGGCGTTGACCACCGACCTGGATAGGACTTCTTCTATGGTGGGTTTGGATGCCAGTACCGCCTGTTTTTTTAAAAAGACGTATTTCTTGAAAAATCCCAAATTCCTGCCGTTATAAAAAGGTTGGAATGAGTAGCCTGCGATTTTGAGAGCCGCGATTAATTCCTGGGCCTTGCGGAAATCCGCCTCACTTGCTACAATAAATTCAAAAACCGTATCGAGATTTTTTTCTTCCACAGATTGAAAAGCCCCGGCCAGTTGTTTTTCCTGCAGCGGGAAATCAATCAGCACCCGCAGCTTTGCCGAATCCTGCGCGGCCATATCGTATAATTCCTTTTCCCGGTTTTCCAACTGTGTATAATGCAGGTGGAAGGTTTTGACCGCTTTATGGCTGCCCAGGAGAGCGAGGAGCGCCGGGAACTTCGAATAGTTAAAAATATTGCCGCCCAGGATATTTATCCGCGATAAGGGGCTGCCTGCTGCTTCATCCAGTAGTGTTCCTATTTTTTCCAATTCCAGTTCCCGGTTCCGGCCCCTGCTTTTGATGCCGCACAGGAACTGCTGCCAGCCGCTGTAGAAAATAGGCATGTCGAGTTCGTAGCCGTCGTTTATGTAGAAAGAAATTTCGTCTAAGTAGTTCAATACATATTCGCCTACTGAGTGGCCGGGGTCTTTTCGCAGCCGCTCCACATCGCGCTGGATGCTGAGCATAGGCGCTAACTGCATGGGTTTGCCCGCGCTGAGAGAGACCTCTAACAAGTCGCCCATATGATAGTTGATCACTTTTTTTATAAACTTCGCCAACAGGAGATTTTTCAGCAGTTCTGTTTCGGTCAGGCGGATGACCCGCAGATTCTTTTTTGAGAGCAGCTTTTTACAAATATTAAAAATCTTGCTTGAAAAACCGGCGTTCCGGTCAGCGTTTTCGAGCACACTATTCCCGGAGCTTTTATAGGCTGCGGACGCCACCTGCCCGTTCCCCCCGGAGGGTGAGAATGCAGTCTGTTCGATGGCTTTCCCGTTCAGGGTATTGTAGAGCAGCAGGTGGTTTTTTTTCAGGGCGATATGCACGAAAGGTTCGATATAGAACCAGAAGGTTTTGTTCTTGCTGCTACTCAACGATTATCTCCTTCATGATTTTCGTATAAGAAGCCGGTTTTTTTTCTAAATAAGACACAGCGGCGGAAATATATTTTGTAAAGAAACCGGCATCCATGTGCCCCCGGCATTCGGGATCGGGACACTCCATGTCCAGGAGAAACATACACTGTTGGCAGTTGCCCACAGTGGCACAGGAGCCGCACTGCTTGCGTAATTTTTCGTAATAGCTATTATATGTATCGGCGATTTTTTGAAAATCCAGGTCTACTTTGTTTTCACCGGCGAAACCCAGGCCGTACTTATGGCCGATGCGTTCGCAGGGCAGGATTTTTCCGTTCACAGTCAGGAATACCTTTCTGGAAAAAGGCAGGCAGGTTGCCGTAGGCGTATAGACGATGTCTTTTTTCCCCTGGATTAGCTGCCTGTAATCTTTAAAAACATAGCCGCTGTACTGGCGGAGGAATTCGGAGATAACTTGATAACCCGGTGTAAGATAGTACAGGTCTTTCTCTATCACCGCATAGTCCTCTGCTTGATCCAGGCTTTCGTACAGGTTCCGGTAGGTCTTTAAAAACTCTTCTTTTCTCTCCGGGACGATGCCGTTGAGGTTGACCTCGGAGATACGGGGTGTTTTATCGAAATTTTCTTTGAAGAATTTATGAATATCGGCGGCTGAATTCTTATTATGCAGAACCGCAATAAAATTCACATTTTGCTTGAAGAAGTCCGGGTATCTTTCCCGGAAAGCGTTCACGCTTTTAAGAATATCTTTGAATGCCGGTTTGCCGGAAGGGTAGACCCGGTAGGCGTTATTTTTTTCGTCGCCGTCTAAGCTGACCGACACCTGGAAGTTGTTCTCGACCAGGAAACCGGGGTCTCGCAAAAGCAGCAGGCCATTGGTGGTCATGGAGAAAGTGAAGCGGTGCGGCGGAGCCGGCATATTTTTTGCGAAATCGACGATTTCTTTGATGAAATTTAGGTTGAGCAGCGGTTCTCCGCCGTAGAAACCGATGTTGACTTTGTGGTTTAACGACCTGTTAAGAGGAGACGCCCAGAGTGTTTGCAAATAGTTGAGAAGGTTTTTAGCGGCGGCGGCGGTTAGGTTTTTGTTTTCACGTTTATCGTAATCACTGTAAAATTTGCCGTAGCCGCAGTACTCGCAACCCAGATTACAGGCATCTGTGACTTCAAAGACTACATTATATGAATTTGCCAGTTGGAATTCTATATCTTTAGCGGACAGTTTACCACTTATTTTTTTTTTAATATCCACCGCTGTGAAATAGCCGTTTTCTTGCAGCAGCAGGTATTTTTGGTAATAAAACAGGAGCTTTTTTTTAGAGACCTTGCCATAGTCATTGAGAACGAGGCCGTTGTTTTTAACACTGGCCAACCATTTTTTTAGATCGACGCCTTTCCCGGAAAGATTTATCAGGTAGGCCAGTATAGGGTGAGCAAGCATAAGCCTGTTCATTTTTGGCGAATACAGGTAATTATTTCCTCTGCCGGTTTTAAAAGCTATCGTATTCTTCATTTTAGATAGTTCATTTTACTGCAAAGCGCCGGTTAAGTAAACCCCCACTTTTGAATGATAAACCTTACACCGAAACCGGGCAAACTTCCGCCTATAATTTGAAATAGGGATTTTTGGGTTTGCCCTGATAATTTATTAGGGCTGAGGAGAGAAGCCTAAAAACGCATGGGAAGCGTTTTCGTTTCGTATAAAGCTTTGCGCTTGATTTTTAGGCGGGTTCAAGAACCCGTTCTTTCTTCAAAAGGAAGGCTGTCTATTTATTTGATTTTATCTTGAATTTTACGAGTCTCAGGGAATTTTTTTCGCCTTTTGGGGTTACCAATGCGTACACATAATCCCGGGTAAAATAGAGCTTCCTGAACCAGCGCAGGCTGTTCATATCCAACTCGTATTCTCCCAGGTCTAATGTGCTGCTATATTGAAATTTCCCTTCAGGAGAGTAAACCTGGAAATGAATGCTTTTATCGTCAAATAAAGAATTTTCCAGAATAACGATAATTTTCCCTCGATCGTCTACCAATATTTTTTTGTAATATGGAAGATTCTCATCGAAAAAATACTCCACTGAGTTAATTTTATTCAAAAGTTCTACTTTGAACTCCACTGCATACTGCCGGTCGGCTATTTTTTTTTCCTGGGTTTCCCGGAATCTTTTTTTATATTCCGCCTCTACCTTTTGGGGTTTAATCGCGAGTTTTATCGTGCCGGTTAACTTGCCGTTAGATGGGGAATATTTTTTTATTTCAGGGAGACTGGAAAGCCCGACCAGGAGTTCACCTTTCGCCGACCTTTCTATAAAAACGTCTCCTTTGTAGTAGGCATAGATGGAATACTTCTTTTTGTTTTCTTTCTTTCCGGCGAGGATAACGCTCGAGTCCCGCAGCAAAAATGATTCGGCCTCGATCTCTTTACCGTTTTTTAAATTTTTTATAAAAATCAGGATTTTCCGGTCTATCTCTTCTTTATCCCGGTAATAAATCCTCTCCTGGTAAAGATAAGCCACCCGATTTTTTGTCAAGGGCACTAAGGAGTAAATGGGCTTTTCAGTTTTTACCACACGCTTGAAGTTTCCTTGCAGGTCGAATAGGGTGAATTTGCAATTGAATGCATAGTCGACCACTACAAGATACTTGTCATCCAAAATCGAAATCGATGCCGGATAAAAAAGTTCTCCGTCTTTCTGACCATGCTTGCCGAATCTGTTTTCCAGGATCCCGCTGTCGTTAAAAACCAGTACGTTATGGTCCGCCGGGCTAACGACATAGATCGAACCATCCTCAGACACGACCATTTCCTTACTTGTATCACGAAACAATTCGCTCCATCCTGTAAATACCCCGAAGTAGCGTTCCTGCGTTAAATTGGTATCCCTTTTTTCAATCGTTTCTCCCCACAACACAGGGAGCAAAAGAATGGAAATAAAAATTAAAATTATCGCTTTCTTTTTCTTTATCATTGTTCTAAACCTCATCATTGTTTTCTTTTTTTTTACCAGAATTTCTAATCTGTATGATTCTGCTGTAATTTAGCTTTGACATCAGTAGCCTCGAAAACAAGAATTTTTGAAGGTAATTAGTACTTCTATTTTAGAGCAAATGGAGATAAAATCAATCCATCAAAAGTTCTATTTTTGGTATTAAAGCCATTTTTTATTTATAGGACCATAGCCCTATGAGTGCAGGATTGTCATAGAACTAAAGCTGCATGAACTGCTGCCGCAAATATTTTTGTTCGAATTAGAATTTGGTTTGACTCCATTTGATATTTGTTACTTTTAGGGCAAAAACAAACTAAAAATAAAACCAAAGTTTTATTCCTGGTATTAATTGATTTTTTATTTTTAAAACTAAAGTTCTATGAGTGGAAGGTTATCAATAAAACTAAAGTTGTATTTTTCTTGAAATTACAATTATCCCTCAATGCACACATTCTTTTTAGATCACCGGAATGGGATTGTTAACTATCCCACCGAATCGGAAACCATAGTCTCAAAGAAAGCAAAGAGAGGTTTAGTACCTTTTTCCGTTCGCATTTGTTCCACGACTCCACCGCCGCCTTCACAAATACAACCGCCAGCACCTCCAACAAAATCCTTCGAATTGATTTCTCCGAGTTCTTTCTTAGAAAGTTCAAGTAAGTTCAGCTTCTTTTTCTTAACCATTTTTCCTCCTGGTTGCATTACAATAACCTTAGTATTTTTGATTTAAAAACCGGGCCTTCAAACTACCGTTTGATTATTGACTTTTGGGTAAGCTCCCGCCATTAGAATTACGCAAGCAACTAAAAAAGCGTTCACTGGTGTACCTCTTTTGAAAATATTTAAAAACACCCAACTTTATTTTACTTAAAAAAAAGTAAAAATCTATTTTATCAAAAATTTAAAAAAAGTCAACCCCCAAATTTTTTTTAATTTCCGGTTTTAACACGCAATTTTCGCTGCCACATTCTCAGCAAGATTTGCGAATCACCTTTTAAAGGCGCGACATAAGGGGAATGGAACATTAGGTTAATTATTTCGATGGAATTATTGTTTACCCTGACTGCCACCTGGACCCGGTTTCCATCCGGGTCCAATAAAAGATAAGCGCCTGTCCATGTGCCCGGAAGCAAACGGCTTGCTTTAGGTTCGATTCTTCCACTGGATAAAAAAGCTTGATGCACCCATTTATAAGTGGCGGCTAAAAATGTTTTGCTATCTTCGCTAAAAAACACAGCAAGAATAGAATCGTCAAGTTTTAGGGGTTGGCCCAGTGCCTTGACATGCCGTTCGCTCCACTGCCACAATCGTAAGGTACTATCTTTGCTGCCGGTTAGAATTAATTTATTATCCGGGCTGATAGCTACAGCCGTCACCGCATCCGGGTGAACCAGGGGGGGGCTTACACTTTCACTGGTTTCCGTATCCCACAACCGGGCTGTTTTGTCGTAACTTCCCGTTATGATAGTTTTCCCGTCCGAACTGAAAGCAGCGGCAGTTACCCAGCCTTCATGTTTTAAAGGGGTGCCGACCGGCTGCACGTTTTTCACTTCCCAGAGACGTACCGTGTTATCCAAACTCCCGGTGAGGAGGATTTTTCCATCGGGGCTAAACGCAGCAGTAGATATAAACTTATTATGTTTTATCTCTTTTGTTTTCTTGTCCCATTTCCCTCCCCGCCGTTGCCATAAAGCCACCGAACCGGCCAGGTTGCCGATGGCAATCGTTTTGCCGGTAGGACTAAAAGCCAGGGGATTGCAAAAATATCTATACCCGATTTTATTTTTCCTGGTTTTGCTCGCCACATTCCATAACCGGGGCCCCGAAAAAACGCTTCCCGTTAACAGGATACGCCCACTGGGGCTGAAAACGGCCCCCAGTATCCTATCTTTGTGTTTAATATTCGATTTCCCAACAGGTGTTTTATCAAGCCTCCACAAGCGTATCCTTTTGTCGTCTCCGGCAGAAAGAATCGTTTTGTTATCTTTGCTGAAAGAAACAAAGCGGACAGGGCCATCATGTACCATGGGATGCCCTAAAAGTTCGCCATTAGCTATATTGAAAAGCCGTGCCACTCCATCCGCGCTGCCGGTGAGAACAAAGCTTTCATCAGGACTAACAGCGATAGAAAGAACAGTTTCATCATGCTCAAGGATACCCGGGCGATCATCGCTAATCGTCTTCCACACACGCACCCGGTTGTCATCGCTGTTCGATAGTATTTTTTTACCCCCGGGACTTATAAGAGCATTGCGGACAGGAGCATAGAATTCGATGATTTCACCGGATTCGTTGAAGCGAAGTTTTTCAAAGGGTATCTGCGTCAAACGCAGCCTGCCGTCGAAATAGGTGATGTTGGCAAGGCGGCTCTGTTCCTTAATATCGAGAGGATAAACGGGAAATACATCAGGCTTCGTTTCTATTAACCTACCTGTATTTATATAAAACGATTGGATGATATTTCCGCTGCCCGAAAGCACGAATGCATCGTCCCGGGTGAATATCGCATCGTAATACTGGCCATCAAGCTCCCTGGGATTACCGATCGAGCTGCCGGTTTTTGTTTTCCATAAACGGACTTTGTTCCCGGCGCTTGAGGTTAAGACTCTTTCTCCATCAGGGCTAAAAACCACCTCACGCACCCAGCTATCGTGTTGCATCGGTCTTCCCACAGGTTCACTATTGTCTACACGCCATAACCGGGCAGTCAAGTCATCGCTCCCTGTAATCATAAACCTGTCGTCCGGGCTAAAAGCCACGGCATGAACCGGGCCATTATGCCTCATGGGTGTGCCAAATGATTTCCCGGTATCGGCCCACCACAGCCGGACCGCCCCATCCCCGTCGCCAGTGAGTAGTATCCCGCCGTTATGACTGAAAACAGCAGATAGGACGCCTATATTGTTATGGGTAATAGGCATGCCTATTTGCTTCCCCGTATCTGCATTCCAAAGTCGCATTGTGCCATTATACTCCAGGGCAAGAACGGTTTTTCCATCCGGGCTAAGGGCAATATGTGATAACTCACCTTCATGGCGAATCGTTACCTTTACATTTTTATATCCTGACTCGATAAGGCGGTTGATCTCACATCTTAGTTTATCTCGATCATACTTCCCCAATGCCTGTAAACGGTAGAGAATAGCTTTTTCCCTATTTCCATCCGTTTCCGCATGTATACCTCTGCGCTCCCAGTATCCTGCCAGGAGTTGGTCCGCTTTCCCGCCATATCCGGGGATCAATCTCAACACCCGGTATGCATTTTCCGGCGTTTCACTTCTCGCCTTACGTATAATATTTGCGAGTAACCCCGGTATAATAAACCACACAAATATAACAAATATTAATAAACTAATAGATATGGAAGTAATAATCCTGTTCCAGTCGGTAGGTATGACCTCTTTTAACCATTTTTTTGAGAATATTCGTTCGTATATACGGTTGCGTACCGTTAAACGCTGATTCTCCCGTGGCACAACTAAACCGGTTAATTTAAGTTGAGCCTGGATAAGCGATAACGGTTTGTTAAATACAGGGCGACCCGAATGTATACGCATATAAAGCTTTAATATCTCTAATTTGTGTTGTTTCTCACGCTGCAAACGGTCGTAAACAAATGACAGGTTGGTGTCCTCCTGGATATTTGGTTTAAAAAAACATTCATCTACAAGGTTATCTATTCGCTCAGCATTTAGGTACTTCAACCTTTTTTCGGCTGTTAAAGAACAGAGCCTTTGGGTAAGGTAAGGGTGTCCGCCTGTCCAATAGAGAATGCGTTCAAGTGCGGCTTCGGTCTTTTCCCTGTTCTCACACAGAAAACGGGACAGCGGCTGCGCTTCCGCAAAAGTAAAATCCGTGAGTTCTATGCGTTTCCCGATATTAAAAGGCGTGCGTGTTGGGTCTTTTATTAATTGAGCGGGTGTGGCCACTCCTAAAAGGACAAAACTTAAGCGCCTGTATTCAGGCTGCGCAGCCCGGGCATTGTAGCAGGCGCGAATAGCGGCAAAGAAATCGTCGCTAAAAGAGAGATTAATAGTAGAATCAATTTCGTCCACCGCTATCACAACTC
The DNA here is from genome assembly GCA_023135565.1 of Candidatus Aminicenantota bacterium. Lineage (GTDB taxonomy): Bacteria > Acidobacteriota > Aminicenantia > UBA2199 > UBA2199 > JAGLQA01. The sequence goes on from JAGLSW010000185.1 coordinate 13,622, forward strand.
GCTCTTTAATATTTTCTAACATTACTTCTTTAAAAAATTCGGTCAGCCGCTTTATATAAGGGAGCCTTCCCTTCTTGTCCCACCATGCCGCAAGATCGATTTTAATGTCTAATTGACTTACAATGTTATCGGCAAAACCATAATACCATCTATCAGCGTCTTCTGTTTCTCTTTGGCTATCCATCACGCTTAAGTCTACAGTGGCAGTAAGTATTCCCTCTTTCTCTAACCGCTTGGCTGTACGCAGCATCAAGCTGGATTTACCCATCTGACGGGGTGTAAGGACATAACAGATATCCCCGGCTAAAATATGATCACATAATTCCCTGTCCGCTTTTCTTACGATGTAACTTGGTGCATCCGGGTTTAGTGTACCACCCGTTATATAAAAAGTGCTGGCGTTTAGAATTGAGTTGTTCATGTTTTACAATATATGCATCTTAAAAAAATGTTCATAAAGTTGGCAATAGATATTGGCTTCTTTGGGCGAATCACCTTTAATTAACCCTAAACTTTTTAGATAATCGAAATGTTCGGTATCTTTACATCTTCTGCCCTTTAATATCCGGAGCAAACTCTTTCTTAATTTTTCTTCTTTTTGCATATGGAAAAGGAACCGCTGTAAAAATCTTTCAAGCTCCTCACATTTGTGAATAGCTTCATTTTCTAATTCCCCTACACAATTATACTTTTGGGTGGCTATTTGATGAAAAGCCCAACGAACTAGAAAAGGTTGGCCGCCTGTAACGTGCATCAATTTTTCGATTTCATTATCGGTTTTTAATGGATTTTTATATGTTTGGTTCAAACTCTTTATATCCTTAAGCTCGAACGCATTCAATTTTATTTGGGTGCCCACATTAAATGGAGATTGATTGACATCCTGTATCCAAAGATGGGGGCCTCGATAATGAGCCATCACTAAATTCAATTTGCGCCAACGGTCCTTTGATTTCATAAGGCTGTCCCAGTTCCTAATAGTGGAAAAGAAATCGTCCCTGCAGGGGCTGTTGAGCACCCGGTCTACTTCATCAAACAGGATTAGTATAGTTTCTCCTTCAAGGATTACCTCCTCGATAAATTTTGTAAAATTATTTTTGATCCCGCGTCTCTCATTCCATAAGTTCCCGGGATTTTCAATATTATTTATTTCTAAAGATAATTTTTCGGCGATTCGCTGGAATAGTATTTCCAGGTTTTCAAAGTCTGAATCCTGAAAGGATTGGAAATCGATGTAACAAGTTGGCTGCCCAAGTCCTTTTGCTTCGTCCTCTGCTCTTACTAATAGAGAACTCTTACCGCTTTTAAAGGGGCCTCTGACAAGAATAATGTTCGCGGTCTCGTTCCTGACCATATTCATTAATCTTTCACCTGGCTCCCGTTCAACATAAAACTGTGAGCCGATTTCTACGATCCCAGTATCAAGCCTGGATGAAGTTGTTGCCATTTAATAATTCCTCCTCTAATTTGGAATTTTTACAGTTTCGTCTACCACATCTTTTTTGGTGAGACCCAATGTATCTCAAAAAAAGTTTGAGTTACAGATTTTCTTTTACCTTTATTAGTCTCACATCTTTTCTTTCGCCTTTCCCTTTATGCAGGATGGCGAAGATTCCATTTGTGCTAAAAATTAGCTTCGTGAACCAGCGTAAACTTCTCATATCTAATTTATATTCCCTTATCTTTAGAGATGAGGTGCACTTATATTTGCCTTCCGGCGAGTAAACCCGAAATTCCGCTTTGCTGTTATTGAATGAAGAGTCCTCTAAAAAAATCAACAGGTTCCCTTCATCATCTACTATCATTTTTCTATAGTAAGGCAAGTGTTCGTCGAAAAAGAATTCCGGCACGGAAATCTTTTCTTTGAATTCTTTTTTGAAATCCGGCCAAGCCTTCCGTTTACTTAACTTTTCTACCTGTTTTTTTTGGAATGTTTTGATGAATTTTTGGGTTGTCGGTTTTGGTTTCATTGCAAGATTAATTGAACCGGTTTTACTACCGTCTTCCGCTGAATAAATTCCTATTTCCGGGCTGGTGGAAAGCCCGACAAGCAGGTCTCCAGCTTTTGACCTTTCTATGAAAACATCTCCCTTATAATAGGCATAGATCGATATCTTGTATTTTTTTATTTTTATAAAGCTGGAATCAGGTACCAAATACGATGTGGCCTCTACTTCTTCACCTGATTTTATATCCTTGATATAAACCGTCACTTTTCGGTATGTTTCGTCTCTATCCCGGGAATAGATTCTCTCCTGGGAGAGATAGGCCACTTTACCATCGATTAAAGGTACTAATAAATAAATCGGTTTTTCGGTCCTTACCACCCGTTTGAAATTTAATTCCAGGTCGAAGATCGTGAATTTACGGTTGAAGGCTAAATCCGCAACGATTACATCCTTACCGTTTAGGATAGAGATAGAACTGGGGAAAAATAGTTCTCCATCTTTTTGGCCTTCCTGCCCAAAGGTTTTTTTTACATGACCGTTTCCATCAAATTTTAACACCCGGTGACCCGCCGGATCAACAACAAAGACCGAGCCATCTTTAGCGACTGCAATCCCTTTGCTTGTATCTGAGAACAGGTCACCCCAATCGGTTAATACCCCGTATCCGGGATCTGGTCTTAATACTATCTCTCCTTTTTCATAAACTCTGCGCAAATCGACATGTATCAAAACACCGAGGCACAACATCAAACATAAACCAATTAAAATTTTCCTCATCCTCCCTCCTTATTCCATTTTATTTCCTTAATACAGAAAGATCGCGTCGGGTCTGGAACAATCCAGAATCCGGCATTGTTTTCAAAGAAAATGAGTGACTCCCCTCTTTTGCATCAACTTCCTTTTCACTATGTGCCATGCGACCTCTCAATTTAGAATTTTTAGTTGCTTCGCTTCTCTACAAATACTCCATAAAAATTATAAACAAAAAATGTCAAAAAGTCAATAATCTTCTTCCTGGTACAGTACTCCGTCATTTTTTGGAAACACTGGCTTAACAAGGATTTCGGGATTTTAGTTAAATCTCCCAAAAACCGCACTAATCCAGTAAAGTTTAAAGATAATGATGCATCCCCGTTCCTGGTATAAGATCCACTCATACCTTTTTGCGTTTTATTTGAACCTAAATATAATAGTATAAATTTTAAGATATGTCAACTATTAAAAGAATTTTTTTTTGAGATTGATGCTCCATCTCGCTTGAAATTTTAAATCACCATAACAGCGCAACCAGGCAGCGAGTGCAATATATGTTTTCCCTGGTTGAACACGGTTAGATGTAAAAATCAGATGCCATCAATCCTGGTGAGGTGACTATCCTTTAGTTAGTGTTTTGAGGGTTTCAATTTTTGTGAGATTTTTGGAACGTTAAAAATTGACCCCAGGGAGGAAAATTTATCGCCCGGTTAGTGATTGTCTTTTAGTCTTCAATCTTTCCCTCCACCAATCCCTCCGGGGGAGCGGCAGCTACCAAACAAAACTATTTGGCTGTCCTGCCACTGCTCCCCTGGTGGGGTAAGGTGTTTATAAATTTACCTTTGTAATCTTCAAGGGGGTATCCGCGTCCCCAAAAAGCAGATAAATCGCTTTTTTTCCGAAATACATTTTTCGATACCAGCGCATGTTTTTCATATCGATGTCCAACTTTGCCAACTTTTTCTGTTTCAACACTGTTTGTCCGATAAACTGCCCAGTGGCAGAGTAAGCGCGTAATTCTATTTTATTCTGTTTCTCTTCAAACGGTGAAGTCTCGTTAAGAATTAATAGGTTTCCCTGTTGGTCGGTTAATAGCTTCTGGTAAAAGGGTAAGTATTCATCGAAAAAGTCTTCCGCTGCGGAAATTTTTTCTAAAAACTTTGTTTTAAAATGTAACCAATCTTTCCTTTTGCTGCACTTTGCTATTTGTGCGTCCTGAAATTTCTTGACGAACGCCGGTGTTACTTTCCGTGGTTTTATCTTAAGATCGATAGAACCGGTTTTGCTGCCGTCTGCGGGGGAGTAGATGTCGATCGACGATCTGTTAGAAACCCCAACAAGCAGGTTCCCTTTGGAACTCTCTATAAAAACATCCCCTTTGTAATAGGCATAGAGCGATATACGGAATTTACCTTCGATATTAATAAAACTGGGATCACGTACCACGTGTGATGTGGCTTCGATTTCTTCCCCTGTTTTTATATCTTTGATAAAAACCGATATTTTGCGATCAGTTTCGTCTCTATCCCGGGAATGGAGTCTTTCCTGGCACAAATAGGCCACTCGGTCGTCGACCAAAGGCACCATCGAATAGATGGCCTTTTCTGTTCTTACGACCTGTTTGAAATTTCCATCGAGGTCGAAGCGGGTGAGCTTGCGGTTATCCGCGTAATCTGTGACCAGGAGTTTTTGGCCGTCTAATATAGATATAGAACTTGGAAAAAACAGTTTCCCGTCTTCCTGGCCTTTTTCTCCGAATTTTTTTTGGAAAGTTCCACTTTCGTCAAACTTCAGGACATTGTGTCCGGCTGGGTTGACAACATAGGCTGAGCCATTTTCGGCAACTGCCATTTCTTTGTATTCATCGGCAAAGATTTCTTTCCAGTTTGTTCCAACTCCATAGGAAGTGTCGGCGGATAGTTCTGCTTCACCTGTTTGATAAAAACTTAACAGGTCGGCATTACCCGGCAGTGAAAGGAAAATTGATAAACAGATGGTGATTAACAACTTTCCCATAATTTTGCCTCCTTCAAAAATTATGGGTAAACTTCTTTTTCTACGTATGCAAAAAAATGATGAGGAGGTCTTGCTACTTCTGCGAGCAAACATCTTTACGAAATTCATAGTAAAACCTTCATCATTTTTTGCGCCTTTTAACTAAGTAAAGCTAAAATAGGAATTTATACTACCAGATTCAAGTTAAAAAGTCAAACTTTTGTAAAATTATTATTTGGGCCTCGATTTATTGATAAAATCCTCAATAGGAGATCATCTTAAGCAGATATGTATTGGTTTTGTTCGCATTTTTTTTGAAAAAAAATCCAGAAAAAGACTCCAGAGGAAAATATTAGGTAAAAACGGTATAGTTTTTCGGGTGAATAACCGCAGCGCTCGACGACAATTATAACTCCCGGGAAGCCCGCGATCTTTCGACCATCGGCAGCGGTCTTCCGACCTTCAAATACGATCCTCAAACCTTCAAACACGGTCTTTCGACCTTCAAATAGGGTCTTGTTATCTTAAAATACGATTTTTTGAATTTAAAACTTGATTTTATTATCTTCAAATACGATCTTCCGGGCATCGAATCGATCTACCGATCATCGTTATCGTTCTTCTGAACATCGAACCGCCCGTCCATTCAGCGTTTTCCAAAAAAGGAAGGGGGCACATTTCCGGGCTGTTACCGGACCGGGACGACGTTTTGGATTATTTCTCTTTTAGAGTTTCAAAATAAATATCGATCCCCCAGCGGTAACTCTTAGACTGGGGATAATATACCGCATCCGTGGGATCAAAATATAATATATTGTTCTTGACCATTTCCCGCAGAAGTTCCTCCAACGCTCCAACTTCTATCCCCAGCGAAGCAAAATCCTTCAATCCTAAACTGTCATTCTCCACGAAAGCTTTCAATACCTGCTTCCTGCCGGGATTTAACCCTATATAAAAATCGATTATTCCTCTCATCTTTCGCTTATAAAGTTCCAGCACCGGTTCGAGCGGCTCGGCAAAAAGCTCGCTCAATATGTCCTGGATTTCCCACATGCTGCCGCCTACCGTGTCCCAGATTTTCCCTGCTTCTTCTCGGGTCAGGGCGTAGTCTTTTATTTTCGAGTGCTTCTCTAAATTAAGCAGCCACTCCATCACATCTCCTTCCTGGAGATAATCCACTTTGTAAAATTTAGATGTCTTTTTCAACCGCGAATCATTATACACGGTATTTAAAAAATACCCGTCCGACGAAGCTATAATAATATGAGCCAGGTGACTCTCTTTGGTCATGGCTACAAAAAAATTAAATAATTCGATAATCACGTGTCGTTTTTCACCGTTGTTCATATAAACATGATCGATAGCTTGCAGTTCATCTATTATCAATACAGGTTTGACGCCTTTCTTATTTAGTTTGACAAATTCCCGTTTCATGATCTCAAAGGGGTCCAACGCGCCGCTCTCCATCCCTTTCAACACCGCTGCCGACAGCTTGAAAAAATTGAATATACCATATTCCCGCGTCTCTTTTATATCTCCTTTCGAGGGGCCATAATCGATGCCGAAAAAAATACGAATAAAATCCCTGTAATTGGCAATTAATTTTTTTCGGAGATTAAGAAATTTTATATCGAGTTTTTGCTCTTTTTCTAATTGGGCCAGGAATTTATACAGCAGCGTGGTCTTGCCCGAAGATTTAGGACCATGAATGAAAAGAATAGATTCGGGACGTTCATTAATGAAACCTCTTAAATAATCCAATTCTTTCTCCCGGTTGATAAACGCTGTATCTTTACGGTATTCAAATTTATCTTTTGTCATGGTTTAATTATAGTACCGTTTCTTTTTTTTTTCAACCCTTAGGCAGCAGCCCTGCCGGGTGACGCCCCCATTAAATTGATGTTGGGGGCCGCGGCACACCGCACTTCCGAAAAAGTTTGAACAAAACTTTTACTTATTTAAAAGCGAGAAACGCTATCACCACCCCTGCCGCGAAGCGGCTTATCGCCCCCCCCGTGCGCACGGCGCTCAACGGTAATAGTTAAGCTGCCCTCCTCTTCCTGTTGGATTAATCCTTTCTAAAAAACTAAAAAAGATCGAAAAAAAACACCACAAACACTGGACTCT
>JAGLSW010000186.1 GCA_023135565.1 Candidatus Aminicenantota bacterium
AATTATCTTATCGTTTATCCGAACACTCAGGACAAAAGGCTGGACGTCAAAGTTTGTGACAGTAAAGACCGGTTCATAGACCTGACCGCAGCGTCTAAGTCCAGTGATTTCCCGGAAAAATCGGTTCTCAAAGTAGTGGTTGAAAAGTTCCCGGAAAGTATCCCGGACGTAGTTATCGGCCCTGCTTTGAAAACCGGGTTGCTGCCTGCTGTGAAAGACAGCGCAGCTAATAAAAAGTTTTTTGGGGGGTCAAGGGGGGCAATTTTTCAAAAACGCCCCCCTTGCCGCCGGAGGCAAGATAGCAGTCAAAAAAAGCCCTGGGTATTCGAGAACAGGTTTTCTTTGCAGGGCGGACTATCGCAAACCGGGAAGAAAAGCCTTAACCTCTCCGGTGAACTGATCGTCAACGCCAAAAGCAAAAAAGGGCTGCTTATCCAGGCAGCCGGAAAAATCGACCACAATGACTATATCAAAAGATACGGCTTTTCCGCAGGTGCCGGTTTTGAACCCAAAAACCTGGGCTTCTTTCTTTTTGTCGATAGTCTTTATTACAAGTACAATGATTTCGACGGGACCTATCATGTGCAGGTGCGGCCCGCGGTACGATTGAGACTGAACCGGCTGGCAGCCACTCTTTTTTACGCCGTAGGTTTCGGCGATCAGTATACCGGCGTTAATGCATTGGAGCTTTCTCCTGGAGGTGAAACCATCGGCATTTACAACAAAGCTCTTTCACATATCGGGATCGATGTAAAAACCTTTTTGTTCAACAAACTATACCTGAATTTCAAAGGAGCAGCGGCAGCCGGGAAAGTATACAAACTCGACTGCGAAGCGGGCTTTGAGCTTCTCAAAAATCTATATGTAACCGGGAACTACAGCACCGCGAATTTCGGCAAATACCCGGAACCGGCAAAAAACGGTTTTTCAAAGCAGAACACATTCGGAGTAGGGTTTCGTTATCTTTTCGGGAATAACAACAAGCCCCACTATGATTTGCGTACCCGGAATATAGTCGAACCGGCTTACCCCATTATAGTATCCTATAAGAAAGTTATAAAAAAAGAGAAAGAAGAAAAAAAAGAAAACGACGAGGAAGAGCAGCCGGAAAGTTTAAAGGTGAACCTCTCAGGAAATCCTTTATCCGGCAAAGCTCCTCTCCCCGTCAATTTTGAAGCCGAAGCACAGGGCGGGCAGTCTCCTTATAAGTACAAATGGTATTTTGAAGGGAGCAATAGCGACCCCGTCACCGGGCAGGATAAAGAAAGCCATACCTATTATGAGGCAGGTTCTTTCGAGGTATCTGTCAAAGTCGAAGATAGTAAAGGAAACAAAACCACCTCGAATACTCTCAAGATCGAGGTTTCCGATTCCGGGAAATACAAGATCGAAGCGATAGCTCACGAAGGGGCAAAGATCAAACCCGCAGGCACTATCCTGGCCGAAGCGGGCGGTAACTACAAATTCGAGATGTCGGCTCTCGAAGGTTACAAAATCGACAGGGTCGAGATCGACGGCAAAGACAGGGGAGCGCTCTCAAAGTTTACCTTCAAAGAAGTAGACGAAGATCACAAAATCGAAGTATGGGCCAAAAAAGACGACGGCGCAAAACAACTTACTATCACTTCTATAAGTAATACAGGCGGCCATAACGACCCCGAAGGTACGATTTTAGTCGATGAAGGCGACAGCCTGACTGTAAACATATCTCCCGATCCCGGATACAAGATTCAGAATGTCAAAGTAGACGGCAAAAATATCGGGGCTGTGACTGAGTACAAATTTGAGAAAATTAAAGCCGATCACACTATCGAGTCCTTTTTCGAGGTCTCACAATTTACCATAGAGGCTATCCAGAACCCCGGCGGAACCATCTCGCCTCCCGGCATTACAACTGTCGAAAAAGGCGGCGGCCAGGAGTATGTCATAACAGTTGATACCGGCAAAGAACTCACTGATTTACTTGTCGATGGCGTACCTGTTGGCGCACCCGCAAATAACACTTATACCTTCAGCAATGTACAGGCAGACCATACCATCGAGCCTCTTTTCGGCCAGCAGACACTCACCATCACAGCCACTTCCGAAGGTGGCGGCAGCATCATCGAATCCGGGACCATCCAGGTCGTATACGGCAGCGATAAGACTTTCCGCTTTTCCGCCAATGAAGGTTGGGAAGCCACGGAGTTAAGAGTTGACGGCGCGGTTTTGCCGGTGCCGGAAAATAACCGGTATACATTTACCAATGTCACCGAAAGTCACACCATCCACATCAAGTTCACCAAAATCAAATACACCATCACGGTGATATACAATGACAGTGGCACAGTCACCCCCAGCACCTGCGAAGTGGAGTACAGCCAGGATAAAACTTTCCAAATTGTCCCCGAAGAATCCCATAATATCGCAGACGTCAAAGTAGACGGCGTTTCTCAAGGTGAACAGGAATCCTGGACATTAACCGATATTACCGCCGATCACACCATCGAGGTTTTCTCCGAATGGCTGACTTTCGAGATCAGCGAAACACACGACAGCGGCGGCAGAGTCTATATCAATGACCAGTTAAACCCCGGCAAAGTAACAGTTAAATGGGGCGAAAATGTCACCCTGCGTTTCGATGCTGATGGGGATTCAGGCAAAGAGATCAAAGATATAACCATCGACGGGCAGTCGAAAGGCGTTATCTCTACCTATACTTTTGAAGCTGTAAAAGAGAACCACAGTGTAAATCTTTCCACCCAACTAAAAACTTTCGTTATCTCTGAGTCCCACGGCACAGGCGGAGTTGTCACCATAAACGGCAGCGCCAACCCCGGTTCTGTTTCTGTTGATTGGGGGCAAACCGTCACCTGTTCGTTTTCTGCCGACAGTTCTATCGGTTATGAAATCAAGAATGCCAGGATAGACGGCACAGGTAGAGGCAGCATTACCACCTGGACGTTCCCCGCTGTAAAAGAAAACCATTCGATTAACCTGCTGACAAGGCTAATGACGTTTACCATCAGTGAAACCCACGAAAACGGCGGGCAGGTGGTCGTCAATGGGGCAATGAACCCCGGCTCTTTTGAAATCAAATGGGGCCAAACAGCCACTATCCAGTTCGATGTTAACAGCGGATCGGGAAAAGAGATCGAGAATGTTATCATCGACGGCATTTCAAAAGGCCCGATAAAATCCTACCCCATACCCAATGTCGCGCAGGATCACAGTATTCATCTAACTGTAAAGTATATCTACCACACTATCCAGGTTTCTTACGGGCCGAACGGCAGTATAACTCCCGGAATCATCCAGGTCAAGCATGGAGATTCGCAAACTATAATGGACCCTTAAAATTGG
>JAGLSW010000187.1 GCA_023135565.1 Candidatus Aminicenantota bacterium
AAAAGTTCGATCAAAACTTTTGTTTTGCGAAATAAATGTTTGTTTCTCTACCGGTTTCGACTGTTTTTTCAGCTATAGATTTCAGAATTCATAATGATATAGAACTGCCCGGGGATATTCCCTTTTTCAACCGCAGGATTAAAAGCACGGTAGGCACTTGACAAAGGTAATCTTTTATCTATAATATGATTTAACACTTAAGACACTTATTTCGGAGGAAAAATGGCCAGAATAGAGCCTTTTAAAGGAATTAGACCGAGAAAAGACATCGCCCACAAAGTGGCGGCTCCACCTTACGATGTCTTAAATTCAAAAGAAGCCGGAGCAATCACGGCAAATAACGAACTCTCTTTTTTGCGCATCACCAAACCGGAAGTAGACCTGCCCGGGGGCATCGACCTCTATTCAGACCAGGTTTACCAAAAGGCGGAAGAGAATTTTGCTAAATTTTTAAAGGACGGCATCCTAATGCAGGATAGAAAGAAGAATTTCTATCTTTATAAACAGGTCTGGGGCGATCATGTGCAGGTGGGCCTGGTTGCCGGGGCATCGGCCCGGGACTACCAGAACGATGTCATCAAAAAACATGAGTTCACCCGCCACGATAAAGAAAAAGATAGGATGAGGCATATCGACGCGCTTAATGCCAACACCGGCCCCGTATTTCTCACTTTCAAGCAGGACGAAGCCATCTCCGCGCTGTTTGAGAAAGCCATGGCAAAAGAAGCGGAGTATGATTTTACAACTAAAAGCGGAGTGCGGCATATTTTTTATGTAGTGGCCGACGAGGAACTGATCCGGGACATAAAGGCCGGGTTCGCCAAAATAGATTACCTTTATGTGGCCGACGGGCATCATCGTTCCGCTTCAGCCACAAATATAAAGATCCAGCGGGAAAAAGAGAACGCCGGTCACACCGGTGATGAGGAATACAACTTCTTTCTCTCTGTGATTTTCCCCCACAACCAGATGAAGATTCTCTCTTATAACCGCGTCGTAAAAGACATTAAAGGGATGTGCAAAGCTGAATTTTTTCTCAAAGTATCCGAGAAATTCGACTATGAAGAGACCGAGCAAAAAGTACCGCAGCGGAACCGGGAGTTTTGTTTGTGCATAGACGGCAAGTGGTACCTGCTCAAAGCCAAGGATGGCAGTTTTGACAAAGATCACCCGGTAGAATCTTTAGATGCGTCTATTTTACAGAATAATTTACTCAGTCCTATTTTAGGCATCGAGAATCCCCGGACGGATAAGCGGATAGGTTTTGTCGGCGGCATTCGCGGCAGCGGCGAATTGGAGCGGCTGATTGCTGAAGAAGGATATAAGGTAGCTTTTTCTCTTTATCCTACTACTATCGAGCAGTTGTTTAAGGTAGCCGATTCCGGTAATGTGATGCCGCCCAAATCCACCTGGT
>JAGLSW010000188.1 GCA_023135565.1 Candidatus Aminicenantota bacterium
GTGAGCGCTTTTGATTCTAAATAATTAAAAGTTTGGCCCCCGGCAGGGCTGCCGAAGGCTGTTCCCGCTGATGGCCGAAAGCTGAACACTTACGATAGGGTCTGCGACAAAAATATGGGTAAAACTTGACATTTGCCTTTTTTTGCGCTAAAATCTGATTGCCGATAAGCATTCAGGCAAAAGGAGGCAGCATGACTAACGAATTAAAAACATTGGAAGCTAAAAGAAATTCTTTGTACAAAAAATTAATGAATCCCGGTGATTTTAGAAGAGGAACTATTTCTATAAATTATCGAAGATGCGGCAAAAAAAATTGTGCTTGCGCAAAACCAGACCATCCAGGGCATGGCCCACAATATCTATGGAATGCAACCGTTGGGAAGATTTTTGGGAATATCGGGCTGCATAAAACAGCACCCATAAAAATGTCTCACACCCGATTTTGTCTTGCCCGGAGCGTCCGCTGTTATCGTTTAGCTAAATCAAAAAAACGAAGTGGAGATGGCGATTAGTCCCTGGCCGGTGTAGTACAGCGGGACGTCCATCCAGAGGAGTTTCTTTTGGAATTTTTCATTGAATTGGTGAAAAGAGATAATAATATCGCCTAAGAAAAAAATACCCGTTCCCGCCAGGATGAGCCATTTTTGGGTAGCGCTGAAAAAAACGGAATCGCTCCAAAATATGGTTAAACTCTGACTCAACAGGTAACACCAGGTCAATATGTAAATGATAACAGGCGCTTTCATCTTTCCCAGGCCTTTCCACAGGAACAGGGCAATGGCAAGGCCGCAGCCGATAAGCAGTATTATAAAAGCAGTTAGATCCGTTAGGTTGAAACCGGTCCTGCGGGTCAGTACCACCGAGTAGACAATTATTCCGGCCCAGTAAAATCCCAGGGCCACAAGGACTAAGTTATTATCTTTAAAATCCACCAGGTAGCAGTCGCCGATCAGGCAAAAAATCAAGTATAACACAACGAGCATAGTATAAATGGTATTGCTCCCCGGGAAAAGACAACCGGATGCGGCCAGCACAATAACGAGTGTAGTCGTAATGGGTTGGATGATTCGCCGAGCAGTCAAGCTGCGCCTGCGCCTAACGTAAATGGAAATCAAGGCGCCGACCGCTATCGCTGCGGATAATATCTTCCACTGAATCATAAACTCACCTCCTGCATTAGTTTATAAAAGAAATATATCATAACCAATTTATATTTGCAACACATTTTTGCGTAAAAATTTTGTGAATTTGTGAAAAAGATAAAAAAGAAATAACCGGGCCGGGCCGCGGCAGGAGGTTGTTTACTTTCCCGGTGTTTTGCGTGTCCTGCCGGTAAACGTAAATTTGTAAAAGATCGCGCTGCAAGTAACCGAAAGATTGCCAGCTTCGTCATCCTTTTCGACCCGGGATTCCTGCGGTACAGAGCATTGCAAATTTAGCCTCGGACAGCATCGGTTTTGTCCGCTTTAATATGCTAAATGCTAATTGTTTAAATGTTAATTGCCGTGGGCCCGCGCCCGCTTTTTAAAAATATAGTACATATAATCTTTTTGGATTTCCCCCGAATTTATCAACTCACTCTCGGTACGAACCAGCCGTTCCAATTCCGATCTACCTGCGTCTGTCCGGTGCCAATTCTCGATATTCAAGCGGCATGGTATCATATTAGATGTAAAAAAGAACGGCTGCAATAGTGTTCCGCCAAAAGACACTGCCTCGACCAACTCAAAATAGCGGCGCAGCATAGTGTCTAAATCTCCCGACCTTATTCCCTCTGAAGGGTCGCCGCACTGCTGCCATATTTTTTTATAGTCCCTGCGGGTTACAGGTTTTGAGCAGGCAATCAACTCACCGGGAAGTGAAGTAAGCCAATCGTTGATGATGTCGATAACAGGCCGCTCAAATTTCAACTTCGATGGGCCGACATATTCATCCACATACATGATACCGCCCGGCTTAAGTAGGTCATTGAGTTGGGGAAAAATGAACTCAAAATTTTCAAAATGATGAAACGCCCCCACGTCGATGATCGTATCGAAAGAACCTAATGAAGAATAATCGAATGTGTTTGCATCCGCTTGAATAAAAGGGCAGGGGATACTAAAATTATGTTTTTCTACCAGATTTTTAAAACGAATCCCTTCACCTTTGGATATATTCAAATAAACAATTTCTTTAACATCTTTTCTTTTAATAAAAGCTTCTGCAACCATGCCGTAGCCATCACCGAACGCTAAGACACGCCCAAAAGTTCCAGGTTTTTCCGAGATTTTTTTCTGGTGCCAGGTTTGAAAGGCATCGCCGGTTATTTCTTTTTGGATAAACCCGCGAATGATTTTAAAATTCCACCAATATTCGCTTGATGCCGCGGAATCAGTTTGATCCCAATGCTGCGCGGTTTTATAGCGATCACTGAGAAAGACACGAAAAATTCTCTTTAGAACTCGGATTATAAAATTTATAATTTTCATTTTATCTCCTGGTTCATGCATATAATTTATACTTCTCCTAAATTCTATAGTTTCTAATTTTATCAAAAGAAATCATTTTTTTCAATGACCTGCAAAAATACCCTCCATTTCTTCAGTGTACCGCCCTTTCGTTTTGAAAATAATCAAAGGTTCCAGGGTTACCTGAGATACTTCGTAATTTGTTAATTGTACCAGGAAACGTTCCGCTCTTCCATCTTTAAAAGAAAAAATTAAGCGCTTCTTGAAAATAAAAAAACCTGTCTCCCGGGCCAGACGCTCTAATTCGACAAAACGGGCGTAAGGAAAGATCAAATACAGGCTGCCTTGCGGCGCTAATAAAGAGTAAGAACCGGTTAGCAGAGTTTCGAGATTTAGTTTTGTTTCAAATTTTGCGTGCCGTATTTCCCGGTTGGGACTTAAGCGGCCCCTGCCGGTTTTAAAAAAGGGGGGATTGGAAAATATGTGCTTAATCTCATTTATGCCTTCGGCGACCAGGGGGGCGTTTTTGAAAAATTGCCCCCCTGGACCCCCCAAAAAACTTTTGTTTAAATTAATATTATCGAGGGACATCGCTTCTTTGAAATCGGCTGAGAAAATCTTAAACCTGTCCGAAAAACCGTTTTGCTCCGCGTTGAACCGGGCCAACCGGCTCAACTGTTCTTGAATCTCGAAACCGTATATAAAAGAGAATTTGTTTCGATATAAGGCCAGCAGTCCGATGATCCCCGAACCTACGCCGATTTCTAAGGCTTTCTCGCCCGGAGCGAAAGGTAGAAAATCAGCCAGTACCGGCGCGTCTATGGAAAAACGATAGCCCTGTTTATGCTGGTAGACGATTACTTGTTTTTTGTAGAAGTAGTTTTGGGTTAGATTATCAAGTTTGTTATTCATTATTTTATTTTGCCTCCGGCAGGGGGGCGGCGCACCCACCCTATAAGCCGTTGCGCGGCAGGGGCCAACGATGGCCGTTTATTAAGTAGACAAGCGTATCGCTCATAAAAAGTTTTGATCAAACTTTTTTAAAAGTTTGGCC
>JAGLSW010000189.1 GCA_023135565.1 Candidatus Aminicenantota bacterium
CCAAACTTTTGTAAAAGTTTGATCAAAACTTTTCATGAGCGATACGTTTTTCTACACTCTAAGCGATCTGCTTTGGCTCCTGCCGCGAAGCGGCTTATCGCCTCCCCGTGCGCACGGGGCAAAACTTTTCATGAGCGATACGTTTTTCTACACTCTAAACGACCTGCTTCGGCTCCTGCCGCGAAGCGGTTTATTGCACCCCCACGCGAGTGGGGTTGATCAAAACTTTTGATAATTGAGAATCAAAAACGCTCCTTGCCATTCCTGCGCTTATATGTTTCTCTTTATCTTTTCCAACTTCTCAAAATCCCACTGCAGCCCGGCTTCCGCAAATATCACCCCGGCCTTCTCGATATAGCCCGCGGCGGATATTCCACGCAGTTCACTATACTTATCTCCTGCTTCCGGGAGCCTTTTGCCCACTTCTAAATAAGTGCGGCCAAGCTCGGTAAGGGCGTTCAATGCTTCGCCTTCGACTATGCTCTTCTCCCACCAGGATAAGGCCTTCTTATGACTGCCGCAAAGCCAATAATACGTTCCCATCAACCTGTAAGTCTCAACTTTGTCGGGAGCGCATTTCTTAGAATTCTTGACCGCTTCTTCACCACTCTGTAAGGCTTTCTTTTTGTAAATCGAAAGAAAAGTTTGATCACTGCTGCGCAGCTCTTCTTCCATTTTGTGGAGGTCGAATAAAAACCGGCTTACCAGGAAATTGCACACATAATAAGGCACTAACCGCTTCTCCCCGGCAATGAACTCCTCCGCCTGCCGCAGCGAAATTTCCGCCCCGGCAAAATCATCCAAAAGTACCTGGATGTTGGCTTTTGTGCCCAACACATTTAAAGCGAAAAAATTCTGCCCGATCCCGTTCAACCAGGAAACACCGGCATCTGCCTCTTCTAAAGCTTCCGGCAGCCGCCTGCTTTTTAATAAGTATTTTGAATTAAGGACGTACCTGCGGGTTAGAGCATAGTCGTTCTCATAGGTGTCGCCGATTTCCTGGAGTTTGTCTAAATAGGTCTGCGCTTCTTTTAAGTTGCCCCTTTCGGTTTCCAACAGCCCGCTCCAAAACACATAACCGGGGGCGGTAAAAAGATCGCCGTCCTTAATGTTGCCTTCTAAAATTTCCGGGTCGTACTGTAATTCCACGGGCCATTTGCCCTCTAAAATGTCGCAGACTAACTCCCAGTAACTGTAGGTGAGCATGGTTTTTTTATCTTCCGGATCGATGTGGCTGCGGGCATAACCCAGCAGCTTCCTGGCGATGCCGAAAGAGATGCCGGTAAAGAAAAATAAAGCGCTGGAAGAAGAATAAATCGGGATGCCGCTGCGTAATTTGGAAAGATCATACTTGCGCAGGTTGCCTAAAGAGCGGATGGAATCGGTCACCATGCGCCGGGCGTCGATGGAAACTAAGGCTGTGCCACGCTGGTAAGTGGCTTCGAAAACATCGTTGTCTCTTTCCTCGGGGTTTTTCTTTTTCTCCTGCTTCGAGGGAAAATAAAGATTCTTTAATACGCTGGAGAGATTCCCGGCAAAATAAGAGAGGGCGGCAATCTTGTTTTTGGGTCTTTTTTCGCCCCACAGTTCCAATACTTGGTCGAAATGTTTGACTGCTTCTTCCATCTGCCCTTTTATCAAAAAGGCTTTGGCGATATTCCATTCCATGTTGGCAATAGCATTGGGGTCGGCGGAATCGCCATGATTCTTCAGGTACAGCTTTAGGGCTTCCTGGTAATAGTGCAGCGCTTCACTGGAAGCGGCGGCTTTTAGGGCTTCTTCACCGGCTTTCCTGAGGTATTCTTCGGCCTTTTTTAGATTCTCGGCGGAACTGTAATGCAGGGCCAACATGCCGTAGAATTCATGCAGCTTGTCGGCAAAGACTTTTTCTATTGCTGCGGCTACCTGCTGGTGGAGCGTTTTCCGCGTTTTCAACAGTATGGATTCATAGACCACTTCCCGAACTAAGGTCTGCTTAAAAATATACTCCACCTCGCCGCGCCGCTCTTGCTGCCGGATTAATTGCACCTCTTTCAAAAATTCCAGTTTATCGTCGCTGCCCCCGGTCTTTCCGGTTACGGCGCTGAGGACTTTATAGAAAAAACTCCTGCCGATTACCGAGGCTACTTTCAAAAGCGAACGGGCTTCATCGTCTAATTTGTCGATACGGCCCATCAGTACGTCGTGGATGGTTTCCGGGATGACTACGGAGTCTATTTTTTCGGTTAGCCGGAATTGGCCGCCGCGCAGTTCCACTACGCCGTCGTCGATAAAAGAACGAATCACTTCTTCTATGAAAAATGGGTTGCCCCCGGCTTTCCCGGTCACCGGCTTGAGGATGTTGACCGGCAGGTCTTTGATTTTTAAGAGCCTGGAGATGAGTAGTTCCGATTGGCTGCGGTTCAAAGGCTCTAAACGGATTTCCCGGTGCCGCCCGGGATACCTCTCTTCTATGGTGGTGCGCAGCCGTTCCCCGGTCTCCCGGAAACCGGGCCGGATCACATTGATAAAAAGAATGGGGTGGGTCTTGATCAAACGCAAAAGGGATTCTATAAACTCGATAGATGTAATGTCCGCCCACTGCACATTCTCGATGATAAAAACCAGGGGCTTTTGCCCGGCTATTTTTTCGATTAGTTCGCGAAAATTTTTCTTGATGATTTTTTCTAAGGGTTCGCCTTCGATGCCTTCGATGCGGTCACTGTACTTACCGGCCAGTTTCATGCCCATCAGGGTGGCGATAAAAGGAAATATTTCGTCTGCTTCTTTCTTGTCGGGACAGAGGGCCTCGATGGCTCTTCTCAGTTTGTCATAGGCTGCGCCGCTGCTCTCTTCCTCTTTGATGTTGAGCCAGTTTTTAATGGTGTCGATCAGGGGGTGGAAACTGAGGTTCCGGCCTATGGATAGGGCGCGGCCATGGAGCAGCGTCACCCGCTTAAAGGCGTCCTGGCGGCGGAATTCGGCAATCAGCCGCGACTTACCGATGCCTGCTTCGCCGGTGATATTAAGGATAAAGCCTTCTCCTTTTAAAACTTGCAGCAGGTGCAGGTGCAGTTCATCCAATTCATTATCCCGGCCCACCATTTCGGAAAAGATCATCCTTTTCGAACCCAGGCGCAGCAGGTCGCTTTTCTCTTTTGCCTGCACTAATTCATAAATGGCGCTGGGTTTTTGTCTGCCTTTCAGGGCAGTGGCTTTTACCTCTTTGTACTCGAATTGATTTTTCGTGTTTTTGTGGGTTAAAGGGCCGGCGAGAATTTTCCCCGGCGCGCTTATATCTTTTAATTGGTTGGCGAAATTGACCGTGTCGCCGATAACCGAATATTTTTCTTCATCTTTTCCCAGCACCCCGGCAATCACCGTGCCGGTGTTGATGCCTATGCGGATGCCTAAAGGCACGCCCGGTTTTGCTTTGTTGTTGTATCGAGCTATGCAGCCGCGCATCTCCATGGCGGCGGAAAGGGCTTTTACCGGGGCGTTCTCCACAGCCGAGGGTACGCCGAAATAAACCAAAAAACCATTGCCCGATACCTTATCGAATTTGCCTTCGTACTTAGCGGTGGAGGAAGTGAACATATCGAAGCAGTCGCCCATCGCCCCGGCTACTTCTTCCGCGTCCAAACAGTCGAGCATCTCGTTGTAGCCTGTAATTTCCGCGGAGATCACCGTAGCCTGGCGCCGTTCGGTTTCTTTTCTCAGGTGCGTTTTTTCCTTTATTTTGATTTCCCGGGAGTCCTTTTTTTGGATTCTCTGAGCTTTGGTCAGGTCGGTCAACAGCGCTTCCGCGGATTGGCAGCGATTTTCCTGTTCTTTGCGCAGGCATTTCAGGATGATGCTTTCCAATTCCCTGGAAATATTGTCGTTTATATCCGCCGGCGGCAGCGGGCTTTCGTTGACGATGGCGTGCATCGAGGACTGCACGCTCTCTTCTTCAAAAGGCAGTTCCAGGGTAAGCAGTTCATAGAGAACTACCCCTAAAGACCAGATGTCGGAACGCTGGTCTACCCCTTGTCCCATCAGGTGTTCCGGCGACATGTAGTGCAGCGTGCCGATAGTGGAGAATTCTTTGGTGACATTGGTGCCGCGGGTGAGCTTGGCCACACCGAAGTCGAGAATTTTTACCACCCCGTCTTTATTGATGATAATGTTCTGCGGTTTGACGTCCCGGTGGATGATGCCTGAGTTGTGGGCTGCTTTTAAACCCCTGCACACCTGGATGGCGATGTCGAGAACGCTGTTTATTTCTTCCGGCCCGGCAGGAGCAGCGCCTTCTTTATGCGCGGCCAATTTCAGGCCGGTTATGGTTTCACTCAGGGTGCTGCCGTCTATGTATTCCATGACGATATATATTGTGCCCTTATGTTCGTCGATTTCGTGGATGGTCACGATATTAGGGCTATTCAGGGCAGCCGCGGCCTGGGCTTCTAATTTGAACCGCTCCCTGGCTTCCTGGTCGCGGGTCATCTCGATAGGGAGAAATTTCAGAGCCACCGGTCGCATGAGTTTGCTGTCCTCAGCTTTATAAACCACGCCCATGCCGCCCTGGCCGATTTTTTCGATAATTTTATAATGAGATATAGTTTCGCCTATCATAAATTTACTCCGTCAAAAGGAAAAGACACCATTATTCAACATAGAAGAATTATAAACGAAACCGCTGCGCTTTTCAACTTATGATATAATTATTTTATGATTTTATATTCCCTTTTAGTCTTCTTCTTCAACAAAAACGATAGTCACATCGTCTGAAATTTTTTCATTTTCCACTGTCGCTGTGATTTTTACTGTGCCTATATGTCTACCGGTGATAGCAGCGGTGGCATATCCCTTATTGTCAGAGAGGGCTTCTCTATGCAAGCCGGATAAGCTTTGACCAGTGCTAATGTCCCGGGCGGTGAAAATTATCCTGGTATTCACAGTAACCGTGCCTCTGCCGAAGTTGGTGTTCGGAGCAATCAACTCAACAGACAGCGCAGCAGTATCATTACCATTTGCGGTTAATTGTGTTGTGTTGGTGCTTACTACGATTTTCTCCGGGATTACCCTGGTATAAGATAACTCTCTAAAAATTGTATAACCTTCTAATGATGCCGATATAACGCCCCTTTTTTCCTCGATGCCGCTGATCAGGTAAACCCGGGCTTTTTGGGCGGAACTTTTAACGATTATTTCCTGGGAAGCGTTTTCATTACCGGAAATAATGGGTTTGCTGGCAAAGGCCCCGGTGTCTGTACGAAATGTGATCGGTTGGCCATCTGGTGTGTCTCCCAAAATATGTACGGTGATTTGTGTTTGATCTACCCCGTTTGCGTTCATACTGCCGGAAATATTTTCGTCAAATAAAAAGATATCTTCCCAACTAAAAGATTCGGGATTCTCGATGTCCGATAGCTCGTCCGACAGCTTGCATCCGCCGGTAGGTAATAAGGTTACCAGGAGAATAATAGATGTTATCATAGTAAATAGTTTTTTATTCATTACTACCTCCCGCATTTGGTAAGAGACACATGAATTTTATCCTCATTTGATTCATTCCCCTGCTTTTCTTTTGCAGTGACGCCGATTACTAAATGAGGATTTTTGGTACATTCTATGGTTAACAAGAAATGTTTGTTTGATCTGATTCTTTTAGCATGTCTTGGCATTCTCGTTTTAGCCCCGCCATCATATGCGTTGGGATCGGTAAACTTGCAAGTTGTCGATGCATCCAAAATTTCGAATATAAATTCGAGATCAGAGACCTTATCGACTGTTACATTTATAACAACCTTAAAGGCGCAGCCACACTCCTTTCCTGATATAGATTCGGTTTCGACGTTAATTTTAATGCTCATTTTATTACCTCCTTCACTCTATCCACATTACTCATGTGGTTTTAATATTTCTATTAATGTATTAAATACGTCGATATCATACGCTATCCCTAAAAAAACCGCCGCCTTAACACCATAGTCATCTTTGACTAAAGGGTTAATGTGGGGTTGACGGAAAAGCACAATACCAGACTGGATACCGAAATATCTACTTATGTCGTAATTAATTCCGAATGTGGGCATCATTCCGGCAAAAGCTTCTAACTGTTCCTGGCCTTTAATGGCTACCTTGCTCCTGAATACCGTACCGAGAGTGAATGAAAAACGGGAAAGCAAATTAGGAAAAGGCTTGCTAACGCTCCTATCAACTTTAACAGGTCGAATCTTTACTCCCAAAAATGCAAACATGTCTGTTTCGGTATCCGTGGCCTTCGTGTTTGCGTCTCTCTTCACATAAAAAAAGCCTAAACCATAGCCAAAATAAGCGCTCAACCTCAGTTTGTTTATGTCGATGCCTAATTCCTCTATGTCAATATCGACATCGACACTCTGGGCCGTACTCAAAATGAAGATATCCCGGAGCAGTTCAACCATTTCACCAGAAAGCCAGCCGTATATCTCGCCATTTTTCCCATACAGCCCTTCGAGTATTTTTTGATTTTCTAATATTTTTTTATTGATGTCGTAGATACCGGATGCGCTGGATAGGATTTGAGAAAGGATTTCATCATCTTGTATCTCCTTCGGCCAATGTTTTTCATAAAAATCATTGATTCCTTTCGGGTCGATTGTGGTCGGGTCATCGATGGCAGCTTTCAGGTTTTCGAGATTTTTTCTTCGCAGCTTGTCATTTTTGGCACTCTCCTTTGGGTCTTTTTTTAACTTCTCAATCACATTTTCTATCTTTTTTATCAGTTCTTCTATTTCATTTGCATTGGCTGTTTTGTATTTAGATAATTCTATTTGAAATTCTTCCCCTTTTCTTATTTTTACCTCTTCCTTTGAAATCGCCAGGAACAGTTTTTGTTTCATTTCTTCTGTAAGTTCGTATTCAGGAATTTTATCAGAATCTATCTTTTTGAGTTTTTCAATGTTTTCTTTTTCAATGTTTACGATCTTGTAAATATTATTTTGAGAAAATAGAGATATTGTTTTCAGTTCCTTTTTGGCATGCTCGTTTAATATTGTCTGATAATCATCAATATAAACGGTTTGGTTTCTTTCTATTTTATCTAAAATATCATTTACCATTGCCTGCATTATTCTTTTAAAAACATCTCTTTTGATCAATGGGTTTGAAAAAAATCGAAATATAAATTTATATTTTCCGCCGGTGTTCTCTAATCTATCAACGACTATCCTGAATTCTTTTGTTTTCGAGCCTTCCGGCCTGAACCAATATTTAGTCTGCTTAATTTTGTTCTTATACCAGACTATTAGTTCAACAACGTCGGCGTTACCTTTAGTCAGAGCGGTGCTGCCCTTTATCTCAAATTTTCGATAATAAGGAAGAGATTCCGTTAAAATATTTCCCCCATAATATTCAAAAGCAGGGAATGTTTCAGTGGGCGGTGATTTTTCGGAAGTTTTTTCCTCCTCCCCTCCAAGGGACATAATACAAAAGAGTATAAAAACAGCAAAGATAAATTGTTTCATTTTTTAAGCCCTCCTCGAACCTGGTTTTGAAATTTTAAACGTAATCATTTTTAATCATTTCATTATCTCAGAAAATTATAAACAATTAAAAAAATAATTTCAACCCTATAATTGATTTTTTTTGAAAAATTTAGACTTAAGCCTAATTTTGCCGGTTTACAGTTTTACTTTTTGGTATAGAGCAGTACAAATGCCGATGCAGCCAGGCCGCCGAGTGCCTTTATGAAATGCCGCCGGTGTCTAAGTCGATTTTGATACTGTAAGAGAGACCTAAAAAAGTATAAGTAGCGGTGGCATAACGGCTGCCGTCAAAGGTGATGGTAAGAGATGTCTGGGTGAAAGTTATCCTGATATTTCCGCTTTCGGGGTAAGCGCCTATGGTTTTGGGAACCTCCATGTCGTTGACTTTGTAAGAAGCGGTCAGGACCCCGGTAGTCACCGTGCCGCTGCCGTTTACGGTAAGGGTGTTGGATGAGGTCTGCACACCGGACAAAGTAAGATCGAAGGTTATAGTGCCTAAAGTGCCGGAACTGCTGCCTTTGATCTTTATATAATGAGTGGTGGCCGGATTGTAGAACTTCTGGGTATTTTGGTTCTTATCCTGGAATTTGATCTCTATTTCCGCCGACTCGCCGCTCACCAATACAATGGAAAAACTCCACCAGCCGCCGCTGTAAGACGCATCGGCGGGTATAGCAAGAGCCGCTTCATAGGCAGACCAGAAGATATCGAAAATGGCATAGGATACGAAAGCGGCAGCGCCTTCGAAACCCTGCCGGGTTTGGCCGTCGCCGTTGATGTTTTCGGCTGCTTTTTTGCAGCCCACACCGGTTAGCAGCAATATTAGAAGTAGTGCTGTAATGATTTGATAAAAATGCTTTTTCATTTTTTTACCTCCAGTTTTTCGGTTTAGTTAAGCTCCGGCGGGGCGCCTATAAGTAGACCGGGAAGAATTACCGGCCACAGCCCTCCTATTTTTTACTTCGGTGACTTAAAAAATTTTAAGTAAATAAGGAGCGAGAAGATAATATACACTTTTTTTTCTTAAAAATAAAGCTTTTTATAACTATTTCTTACCTCCGGCCCCACTACGGGGGAAGGGATTAAGGGGCGCGATCGATGATCAATGCTAATCGAATGCGGCAAATAATCAGATTTTAGCCGCTGGGGGGTTGTTTTTTTTGTTAAAGCTTGATAAGATTCCATATTAAGAAACTACAATAGATAGTGTTTTTTCAGGACTAAGCTTGAAAGAAACCACCTGACGGTGGAAAATTGAAATATGTGAAACATGTGAAACATGTTTTTTTTTTAACGCCATGTAATGGCATAGGGAACGAAAATAGGATTACTTGATATTGTCGATAGGAAGTTAAACATGAAATTTAGCTCGTTGGATTTACACGAAGACATTTTAAAAGGGATTGCGGACGCCGGTTATACTCAATGTATGCCGGTGCAGGAACAAACCCTGGTTCACAGCCTAAAAGGCAAAGACGTCGCTGTCCAATCCCAAACCGGGACCGGCAAGACCGCGGTTTTTCTGCTGACTATATTCCAGCATTTTCTCGGCGACGCCCCGTCCCCCCCGAAAAGAGCGCTCATTATCGCTCCCACCAGGGAACTGGCGGTGCAGATAGAGAAAGATGCCAAAGTGTTGGGTAAATATCTCGATTTTACCGTGGGTTGTTTTTACGGTGGTGTGGGTTATTATCACCAGGAAAAGCTCCTGCACAAAGGTGTAGATGTTATGGTCGGCACACCGGGACGGCTTTTGGATTTGAGCCACAAAAAGCTGTTCGATTTTAAGGAGATCGGTTTTTTAGTTATAGACGAAGCGGACCGCCTTTTCGATATGGGCTTTTTGCCCGATATCAGGCGTATGCTGCGTAAAATGGCAGCTTACGATCAACGGCAGACCATGCTTTTCAGTGCTACTTTAGACACCGACACCAGGTATCTCGCCTATGAGAACATGAATGACCCGGTAAATATCGAAATAGCCCCGGAACAGGTCACCGTGGACAAAATCACCCAGGAACTCTACCACGTGGCCAAAAAAGAGAAATTGAACCTGCTGTTGGGTCTGTTTAAGAAAGAGGTGCCCGAAAGCTCCCTGATCTTCACCAACATGAAAAGCACCGCCGCCCAGGTAGCCAAACACTTAGAATACAACGGCTACAAGTGTTTGCATATCAGCGGCGACTTGCCCCAGAAAAAAAGGCTCCAGATAATGGAAAGTTTTAAAGCCGGGCAATTGCCTTTTTTAGTGGCCACGGATGTGGCGGCCCGCGGCCTTCATATCGACGATCTTGAACTGATCGTTAACTATGATTTGCCCGGGGACTGCGAAAATTATGTGCACCGCATCGGCCGCACCGCCCGGGCCGGGAAAACGGGGAAAGCTATTTCCCTGGCCTGTGAAGAATATGTGTACAATCTCGAGGCCATCGAAAACTTCATCGACATGAAAATACCGGTTAAGTATGCGGATGATGATCTTTTCGAAACCAATAAAAGCGCCGGTATGGATTTCAGGCCCAAGTATGACAGGAGCAGGAAGTCCCGGGGGCGGGAAAAGCCTACCCGCTCTAAGTCGCCCAAACACCGTGGACCTTTGTCTGCCCGGCCGAAAAGACCGGGTGGGAGACCTGACGGGAAATCGGACGACAGACCGGACCGGAGACCGGACGGGAGACCGGACGGGAGACCGGACCGGGAAGAGAGACCGGCCAAGAAACGCAGGCCTGCGCCCGGTCCAGGCAAAGAGCAGTACAAGAAAAAAACCAAAAGTGAAGTACCGAAAGCTGCCGGTAAAGAAGCCGGTAAAGCAGCAGGGAAACCTGCCCGCCAGGCAGCGGCGAAGCGTCCGGTAAGGAAGAAGGGCACCATGGAAGACCGGTTGGAATACTACCGCAAGAAATACGGTGATGATTTCAAGGTAGCTCCCGGAGTGGAAGCGGGCAAAGGCAAGCGCGAAAAGGAGTCTTTTTTCAAGAAGATATCGACTTTTATCAAAGGCAAGAAGCGGGGCGGTTAGGTACGCTTCATAAGCCTCCTTTTACCGGTTGTCCGGGAATTTAAATTTATTTATTTTAATCGATAACACACTACTCTCGATACCTGTATACCTGTGAGCTTTTCGGGGGCGCGCGGCGGCAGCCGGTTCCGGCTATACGATCAAAATTAAAGAAAGAGGCTCTACCATCTCAGACACTAGCGATACTTCTTTCTCTATCTCGAATTAGGATTTAGAATCTACTTTTAAATGGGAAAGCCCGGAAAGACTGAGCCTCCCGGGCTTTGGAGTTTTTATTACAAAGAAACCAACAGATCGATCCGGTCTGTAACGATGCCGTCAACGCCCAGTTCGATGAGGCGCCGCATCTC
The DNA here is from genome assembly GCA_023135565.1 of Candidatus Aminicenantota bacterium. GTDB lineage: Bacteria > Acidobacteriota > Aminicenantia > UBA2199 > UBA2199 > JAGLQA01. Next base: position 10,860 of record JAGLSW010000189.1, read on the forward strand.
GTCCCGGTCATTCACTGTCCACACATGCACCTGGATTCCCCCGGCGTGGGCAGCTTCGATCAGTTTTTTGTCTATTATGGTTGTTTTACCCCGGCGCACCGGCACCTGCAGCGCATCAGCCGCAGTATTAAGGCTTTTCCCGACCCTGGAAGCGGCCCAGGACCGGGCTACTTCATAAAAGCCGGCGGAAGAGGCGGTGCGGTTTTTTAAAAGTTTGCGGCAGCGGCGCACTCTTTTATCTTTGAAAGAGGCTATCAGCACCCGCTCTTCAAAACCGTGTGAGCTGATAAAATCGGCGACAATTTGTTCTATACCCGCTTGTTTCAGGTCGAGATTAAACATCACGCCGGGGAAAGTGGTCATCGCTTCTTCTAAAGAGGGGATGCGGATGCCTTTATTTCGCAGCGGGAATTCTTCCGCGCTGCTCTCCGGGGCTGCGCCGCCACCGGCACGAAGGGGCGGAGTGGTTTTGGTTGGTGGCGCCAACCCCTGCGCGGGCTTAAAGTAGTAAGCCGCGTCTAATTTTCGTAAATCCTGCCGGTACCGATCTTTGACAGCCCCGCTGCCGTTGGTCAAGCGCTCCAGGTTATCGTCGTGGAACATAACGATAACGCCGTCTTTAGTGACATGCAGGTCGGTTTCGATATAGATGCAGCCGCAGTCTACCGCGCCCTGGAAAGCCATCATGGTATTTTCCGGCCACAGTATAGTACTGCCGCGGTGGGCAAAGCGCAGCGGGTGTTCGTGTGAAAGATATTTTCGCAGTGTCACTGTTTTATTTTATAGCAAATAGTTTTTAGTTGCAATAGAGTTCCCGAAACCGGTCCGGTCTCCCCGAGAAATTGCCGCGACACTGTTCCCGGTCATTTTTACACAGTCATAATATCATGCACTGTGCACATTTTGAATACCAGGATAAACGAATTGCGGTTATTCCGCTCTCTTTTTTATATTTACTGGCTCTTATCTATTTTTTTCTCTTTTTTCTGTTTCCGTTTTTCTTTTTGGGTGAGTTTGGCTTGTTTTTGATTTTCCCGTTTGCCTTTATCTTTTTTTCCTTTGTCGCCCATATCAAATTCTCCTTACATAAAATTAATTTTCAGGCTTCCGCCACTGCGAAGTGCCGTGCTTACCGATAATTTAGCAGTTAATATTATCATTTCCGTGGAAATCCTTCAATTCCGCTTCTTTTCCGCTTCCTGTCCGCGGATTAACTAAAATATTTAACATAGAAAGTCAATATAGTCAAGGAAAAATCGAGATAATTTTATTTTCTAACAATTTTCCTGGAATTTCTACTTCCTGACTTCCTGGGCGATGCGTTCAAACAATAACTTTGCCGCCACAATTTTTCGTTTTGCTCAGTGGCAGGGGAATTTTCGATAGTAAATTTTTATACATAGTTGTTGTTTTCTATATTTTATTCTATTATATTAATGCTGCTTATGGCTGCCGGTAGGGCCAAGGGCAGGGGGCGGTGGGTGCAAAAGTGCAAATTCGGCAGCAAAGGCGCTGACCAACGAAAATTATAAATCGCGGATAGCACTCGATCTTCGGAGCATCAAATAGGATATTAAAAGCATCGACAACGATCTTCTGAACATCAAATCGACCGGTCCAATCAGCATCTCCTGGATTTGGTCTTTTTCGACTACTTAGCTTTCCAGCTTTTTCTTGCCTGTCCCTTTGCCTCTGAATTTTTTTTCTATAGTTGACAGCGCGGGAAATATGATGTATCCTGTAAATGAAGTTCAAAATGAAGAATACACTGGACATGAACGGTCTTCCTTTAGAAGCGAAGGAGAGTATAATAAATTTTAACGAATTTATAATCCAGAAGTACAAAGGGTACGATAAACGAAAGCCCAAAACGAAGCAGAAGCTTTTCGCTGTTATGGATAAGGGAATTTACACACTTCCTGATGATTTTGTTTTTGACAGGGAAGAGTTGTATGATTGAAAGTGTTAGAATTAAAAACCTATTATTGTGATTAAATTTCGCTGTGGATCCCCGATCATGCAGATTGATTGGTCACCTTAGGGTAAAACAGATTATTAAACAATAAAGGATAAGGAGTTAAAAAAGTGGATAAAACATGCCTTATATTACCATTTCCAATTTCAGAGAAAAGTTTGAAAATTGGGGCGGCGGAAATTCTATCATTAGGAGAAAAACAATATAGAATCTTCATACCACCTGAAACAAAATTTGGACAAAAAGTCAGACTTAGAGGACTCATGCGACATCTCCACCACAGATGCTCAGGAGATGATTTGTACTTATTAATGACGAAAGAAAGCTATAATTTATATGCTACGAAACGAGATATAGTGGTTGAACTACCCGTGAAGGTGAGCAACATGAGAAGATCATTTACAAAAAGAATAAATATGTATGATGATAGATATGATGTGAAAATCCCGAATACTATTAAAGGTGGTCAGTTCTTGAGAATGAGAAATATAGCATCTCGATATAATGGCGGTTATCCTGGAGATATTCTCCTTAAAATAGTTGAGAAAGGAGGGATTATAGGGAATTTAAAAGGTTTTTTTTCTTCTTTTTCTCCTACTCCAGATCAGTTCAGGTTTAAAATAAAATTTAATATTCCCTTCTTATTTGAGGTTGAGGGTGAATTTTTGTTTGAAACGTCTAAAGCTGATATAATGGGTCGCTATAAACACTAAAGTGAATGCTAAGGTTTGCTATGAACAGTACAGACTACACTAACATAGGTACAATCGTTGTAATTTATGAAAACAATAGCGTCAATCGTTTTCCTCGAATACCTGCTAACCCTGTGCAATTATATGAAGTGGTTCTATCGAATGCCGAAAGCTGTTATGGAGGTAAACCGTGTTTGACGACAAAGATTTCCAGATCGAACAGTCTTTAGAGGATATCCTAAAACTAAAAAGCGACGACTCCACTACCGGCAAAGTGGTCAAGATCGACGCTTTTGCCGGGGAATTTTCAGACTACCCGGGATCGCTTTCCCCGGAGGTGGTAAAAATCTACCGGGAAAAAGGCATAGACAAACTGTTTTCTCATCAGGCCGAAGCCATCTCAGCCATCCTGGATAATAAAAACGTAGTGGCAGCCACTCCCACCGCTTCCGGGAAAACCCTGATCTACAACACGGTGACTTTAGACGCACTGACTAAAGACCCGGCAGCCAAATCGCTCTATCTTTTCCCTACTAAAGCTCTATCCCAGGACCAACTGGCCGAACTTTTCGAACTCAACAAATTGATGGGCGACAAATTGGGCCTGTACACCTACGACGGCGATACGCCCCAGAGCCAGAGAAAAGCCATCAGGAAAAAAGCCCAGATCGTTATTACCAATCCTTATATGCTCCATTCGGGCATCCTACCCCACCACACCAAATGGGTCAGCCTGTTCGAGAACTTAAAATACGTAATCATCGACGAATTACATTATTATACCGGCGTTTTCGGTTCCCACACAGCCAATGTCATGCGCCGTTTAAAAAGGATTTGCCGTTTTTACGGCGCGGACCCGGTGTTTATTATGTCTTCAGCCACCATCGCCAATCCCGGTGAATTGGCGGGGAAAATAATAGAAGACGACGTCCTGCTAATCGACAAAAACGGCGCTCCTTCAGGAGAAAAGTATCTCCTTTTTATTAATCCGCCGGTAGTCAACCGGCAGTTGGGCATCAGGCGGTCTTACATATCCCTAACCCGGCAGATTGCCGGCATCCTGTTAAGGAACGGCCTGCAGATTATTACTTTTGCCAACGCCCGGTTGATCACCGAAATCCTGGTCAAATACCTGAAAAAGGATTTTGAAAAAACGGTTGCCGACCAGGGCAAAGTGCGCGGTTACCGGGGCGGCTACCTGCCCCAAAAAAGGCGCGAAATCGAACGCCACCTGCGCCAGGGAAAAATCAGGGCTGTGGTTTCCACCAATGCGTTGGAATTAGGCATCGACATCGGTTCTTTAGATGCGGCGGTGCTGGCTTCTTATCCCGGCACCATTGCTTCCACCTGGCAGCGCATCGGCCGGGCCGGGCGCCGGGCCGGTAAATCCATCGGCGTATTGGTTTCGTCTTCGTCGCCGGTAGACCAATTTATAGTTAACCATCCCGAATATTTTACCGGCAAATCCCCGGAAATGGGCCGTATCAACCCGGACAACCTGACTATTTTGATCGAGCACATCAAGTGCGCCGCTTTCGAACTGCCTTTTGTGAAAGGCGAGTCATTCGGCGGCGAAGATTTAGAAGAGATATTAAATTATTTAGTGGAGAACAATATCCTTTTTCAGAAGCAGGACAAGTGGTTCTGGACCGAACAGGGTTACCCGGCGGACGCGGTCAGTATCAACCGCATTTCGTCGGATAATTTCGTAGTGGTGGACCGCACTGAAGAGGAGCGGGTGATTGCCAACGTGGATTTTTCTTCCGCGTTGGAGACCCTGCATCCCAAAGCCATTTATATATTGGAAGGGGAGCAGTACGTGGTTGAAGAGTTCGATTATGAGAACCGCAGAGCCTTTGTGCGCAAATCCAACGCCGATTATTTTACCGATTCAATCACCTATACCAAAATCTCCGTGCTCGATGTTTTCGACGAACGCCGTACAGGGAACTTTGATTTTTTTCATGGCGACGTGCATGTGTTTTCCCAGGTGGTAGGTTTTAAGAAGCTGAAATTTTACACCGGCGAGAACGTAGGCGACGGGAATTTGCAGTTGCCCCAGCAGGAGATGCACTCTACCGCTTCCTGGATGAGCATCAAAGCCGAATTGTTGGGCAGGGTGGAGATTTCCCCGGAAGAAAAAGTAGAAGCCGTATCCGGTATCGCTTATTTGATGAGGCACATTGCCGCGGTGATTTTGATGTGCGACGCCCGGGATTTGGGAGTAGCGGTGGAGGACAACCTGACCAAATCGGAAATCAGTGTCGGCAGCATGAAGAAACTCAGCGCCCTGCAAGAGACGAATGTACTGAACAATTTTGAACCCAACATTTACATTTATGATAATTATCCCAACGGCATCGGTTTTTCGCAAGTGATATTTGAGAAAGGCGAAGCCATATTGGAGAAGACGCTGGAGGTGATCGACGGCTGCGTTTGCGAGTGTGGTTGTCCTTCCTGTGTGGGCCCTCCCATCCGGCCCGCGGACAATCATAAAGACGCGGCCCGTTTTATCATCAAGCTGTTGTTGGACAAGCTTTATCATTAAGCCCCGCGGAGCGGGGAGCCTATAAGGGGCCGCCTGTCAAAATAGGAAAGCCGGGTATTTTCTACTATAAGACTATATCGTTCGCTACAAACGGTCGCTTGTAAGCCCCGGGACGCGGCGCGGGCATTCTATAAGCGGCTTCGCCGCAATAGAGCGCTTTTGATTCTCAATTATAAGAAGTTTTGATCAAACTTTTACAAAAGTTTGG
>JAGLSW010000019.1 GCA_023135565.1 Candidatus Aminicenantota bacterium
TTCTGGACTTCCAAAAACTTTTGATGAGCGATACGCTTTTCTACACAATATACGGCCATCGTTGGCTCCTGCGGCGAAGCCGCTCAACGCCTCCCCGTGCGCACGGGGCAAAACTTTTTATGAGCGATACGTTTTTCTACACAATAAACAGCCATCGTTGGCTCCTGCCGCGAAGCGGCTTATAGGCTGGGTGCGCCGTGAGGTTAACTTAGTTTGCCTTCGTGGAGATGGTACTTGCTGTCTACTAAATCGGCCAACTGCTCGTTGTGAGTCACCAAAACGGCGGTTAAATTACGTTCCTTTATCAACTCCCTGAATACGCCGAATACCTTCTGGCCGGTTTTCCAGTCCAAATTGCCGGTGGGTTCGTCGGCAAACAACAGCCGCGGAGAATTAATCAAACTGCGGGCTATGGCAACCCGCTGCCTCTCACCGCCGGATAAATGAAAAGGCATGTTGTCTTTTCTATCCCCCAGATCGACATCTTTTAGGAGCTTACCGGCTCGCTCATAGGCATCTTCTTTGTTGAAATTTTTTATTAAGGCGGGAAAAGAAACATTCTCCAACACTGTCAATTCAGGCATCAAATAATGAAATTGAAACACGAAACCGATGGAACGATTGCGATAAGCAGCCCTTTTTTTTCCTTTGAAACCCAGGATGCTTTCCCCGTCGAATAATATTTCACCCCGGTCGGGAGCATCTAAAGCGCCGAGAAGATGAAGCAGGGTGCTTTTCCCGGAACCGGATGCGCCGGTTACGGCAATAACAGTGCCTTCCGCTACGTCGAGAGATAGGTCCTGTAAAACCTCTAATTTGCTTTTGTCGGGCTGCTGGAAACTCTTGCTGATGTTAACGGCTGATAAAATCGTCCGGGTCATTGGTCTTCGGCTTTGAGCTTTGTCACGTAATGGGCCAATCCCTGGGCATTCAGTTCGGCGTCGATGCTTAGAAACTCCCGCTCCTCTTCATCTAAACCGCGGTTTAGCTCATCTTTTAAGGTCTTTTCAAATTTCGCCCAGATGTCGCCGGTTAACTTCCCGGTTAATTCGTCGTCCCGGTATCCTTCGCCATATCTCTTTTCAGCAATACTTACCGAAAACTCTATCCACTCTTGCAAACGCTGCGCATTGGCTGCGACACTTTCTATGGCCCCGGTATGGGTTCGCAGGACGCGGGCCGGTTTTAGCTCGACAATTTTCCGCAGCGTCTCGAGCGCTGCTTCGGGATCGAATTGGGTAGGAGAAGTAGAGGGGAAAATCAATCCCGGTTTGCCCGGTTCATAACGGGGATAACCGATACCGAAAGCATCCCCGCTGAAAAGAGACCCGGTCTTTTTATCGAAGATAACGATGTGGTGCTTGGCATGGCCCGGTGTTTCCACTAACAGCAGTTCCCTGCCGCCTAAGCGGAGTATTTCGCCGTCCACCGCCGTGTGCACCCGTTTTTTCTCCACCGGAACGATTTCGCCGTAATATTCGCGGTACTTCTCTTCGCCATAAACCTGCTTGACGCTGGCGATCAGTTTCTCAGGGTTTATCATATGACGTTTGCCCCTGGGGTGAACCACGAACCGGGCTCCAGGCAGGTGTCTCATCAACTCACCGCTGCCACCGGCATGATCTAAGTGGATGTGGGTGACGATCACATATTTTACCTGTTTCCTGTCTAAGCCGACATTGTCGATAGTGCGGAGTATATGAGATACGGCGTTGTTGGTGTTGGTCTCGATTACGGCGGCTTCACCGCCATCCTCGATCAGGTAACAACAGGCGAATTTCTCCCTGTTTAAATAATGGGTCTCTATTTCATAGATTCCTTCTGCTACTTCTTTATATTTTAATTTCATATAATACTTGCCTTCGGCGACCCTGCCGGGTGATGCCCCCATTAAATTGAAGTTGGGGGCCGCGGCACACCGCACCTTTGAAAAAGTTTAATCAAAACTTTTTATAATTTAGAATCAAAAGCGTTCCCTGCGGCGCCAGGTAAGCCCCGGTTCATCGTTACAAAAAACTCTTCGCCAATTGCGGACACAATCCCGCTTCGTGCCCTTCGTGTCCTTCGTGGTAAAAAAGATCACTCTTCTTCAACTTCCCTGACGCGACCTTCTTTCCTGGCATCCGCGATTATCCTGGTCTGCAGATGGGCCGGGACCTCTTCATAATGATCGAATTCCATGAAGTAAGAACCCCTGCCGCCGGTGATGGAAATAAGGTTGGGATTAAAATCCAACATCTCTACCATAGGCACCATGGCGTTGATTATAGTATTCTTGCCTTTCGACGACATACCCTGAATCTTACCCCGCCGGCCGCTGAGATTACCGTTTATATCACCCATAAATTCCTCGGGAGTGACAACTTCTACTTTTACGATGGGTTCCAATAAAGTGGGTTTGGCTTCTTTCATGCCTTGCTTAAAAGCTTTGGAAGCGGCAATCTTAAAAGCCATATCGGAAGAATCGACATCATGATAACTGCCGTCATAAAGATTAACTTTGAAATCCACCACCTGGTATCCGGCCAAAATGCCGCTGTGTATGACTTCCCTGATCCCCTTTTCCACAGCGGGAATATAGTTCTTTGGGATAGAACCGCCAAAAATGGTATCCTCGAATACGAAACCGGAACCCCTGGGCTGGGGATCCATCTTGATCATGACATGGCCATATTGACCGCGACCGCCGCTCTGTTTTTTATGTTTTATATTGACGTCGGCTTTGCCGCTGATAGTTTCCAGATAAGGAATACGCGGCGGTTTCATTTCTACCTCTACGCCGTACCTCTTTTTCAACTTGTTTACCACAAGTTCCACATGCAGTTGACCATTGCCGGAAATTACCAGCTCTTTGGTCTGGGGATCCCTTAAAGATTTAATCGTGGGGTCCTCTTCGCAAATTTTCTGGAAAGCCACGGATATTTTGTTCTCATCTTCACGGGTCTTGGGTTCGATTGCAAAAGAGATGGAGGGGATGGGGAATTTTATCTCCGGGAAACGGACATCATTGCCTTTAACGGTTAAAGTATCGCCGGTCTGGGTCTCTTTTAATTTGGCCACAGCTACGATATCGCCGGGGTGGACGTCTCCTCCCGAAGCCTGCTCTTTACCCTGCAGGAAAAATAGTCCGCCAACTCTCTCGCTGGCCTCTTTATTGACATTCACATAAGAACTATCCGGTTTAAACACACCGGAGAGCACTTTTATTAACGATATTTTGCCGGTATAAGGATCCGAGATGGTCTTAAAGACAAATGACGAAAAAGGCGCTGCCTGGTCCGGTTTCACGGTTCCTTCTACTGCCGCTGTTTCTCCCACGTCGATTATAGAGGGAGTATACTTTGTGACAAAATCAACGAAGTGGTTGACCCCGATATTGGTCAGGGCGTCGGTAACCAGTACCGGGAAAATATTCCTGTTCAATATACCCGCTTTTAGCCCGACAGCGATATCTTCGAGACTCAAATCGCCATCCTCGAAATATTTTTCCATTAATGCTTCATCATTTTCGGCAATTTTTTCGATCAACTCTTCCCGTTTTGCTTGCAGGGTGTCTTTTAAGTCAGCGGGAATCTCCGTCTCTTCGAAATCGCCTTTTTCATCGCCGCTGTACTTATAAGCTTTCATCTCGATCACGTCGATGACGCCGGTAAAATCGGCTCCGCTGCCTATTGGGTATTGCACCGGCACGGCGTTCTTCCCGAAAGACTCGACGATGGAATCGAAGGCTTTGTCGAAATCGGCAAACTCTTTGGTCATTTTATTAATCACAAAGATCATCGATTTATTTAATTCTTCGGCGTATTCGAAAATCTTTTCCGTCTGCACTTCCACGCCTTCGGTGGCGCTGACCAGCATGACCCCGGTCTCAACCGCCCTCAAACCGACCCTTGCTTCCCAGATAAAATTAGCAAAACCCGGTGTGTCTATCATATTGATTTTGTATTTATCTTTGTGGGCAAAGGCGACAGCGGCCTGGATAGATATTTTTTTTTCGATTTCATCTTCGTCGTAGTCGGTAACTGTATTACCCTGCTCAACTTTAGCCAGCCTGTTGATCATCTGGGTATTGAAAAGGACAGCGGAAACGAGGCTTGTTTTCCCGGTAGAGCCGTGTCCTATTAAAGCGATATTTCTTAAGTGTTCACTTGAAAAACTTTTCATAATTTTTCCTCCTGGTTAATAGTATACAATATAAGAAATTATTCCCTCTTTGTCAAGAGTTATCGAAAAAATTCCTGTTTCCCGGTAAAAAAAGAGGCTGTAAAAAGTGAACACCGGGTAGAATATCGAACAGCGAACTCCGAATATCGAATATCGAAGAATTAAAAAAATGAAGACAACGAAATAAAAAAAATGCCCCGAATCTCAAAAAAAACGGTTGTTTTTGTGGAAAAATCACAAAAAATGGTGTATAATACCATAAAAAAAGGAGGAATCATGTTGATTCGATTCGAGGTCGAGAATTTCTTGTCTTTTAAAGGCAGGCAGCAGTTGAGTATGATTGCCGACAAGGATACAGAGATGGAGCAGACCCACTGTATAGAACCGACTGGAGTAAATCTAAAACTCCTGAAGTCTGCTGCTATTTTCGGCGCCAATGCTTCCGGCAAATCGAATTTACTCCAGGCGCTTTTTTTCATGAGAAATTTTATAATCGAGTCTACTTCCGGGGAAAAAATGAGAAAAAAAACCGGTCATGAGCCATTTAAGTTAGATCGAAAGACCCAGGATGAACCGGGATTTTTTGAAGCCGCTTTTATCCTAAAGAAAAAAAAATATATTTATGGTTTCAAGATAGACAGGGAAAAAGTAATAGAAGAGTGGCTCTATTTTTACCCTGGTAAAAAAAAAGTGCTCCTGTTTGAGCGAAAGATAGTTGAGGAAAAGAACCTCGAGCTATCCGCTTCCGAAGAAAAAAAACCCCGGTACACCCACAAATTCGGCAATAATTTTAAAGGAGAAAAGAAAAAAATAGAGTCCTTAACCAGGCGGGATTCTTTATATTTAACGGTGGGCGCCCAATTTGCTCACCCTATTCTTGAAAGAGTTTTTTCCTGGTTTTTGGGATTCTTGAGACCGGGAATCGCTCAGGGGACAAGGGGATTGACTGTATTCACTTTGAATTTTATCGAAGAAAGCGATAATCAAAAAAAGAAAGTCGTTTCTCTCTTAAAATCAGCCGATTTAGGAATAAATGATGTTAAAGTTGAAAAACTGAAAAAAGAACAATTCACCGATTTCGATAAATTTCCGGATGAAGTAAAAAAAGAAGTAGAAGAAGGCAAGATTTTCGACATAGAAATGATCCACAGTGCGATTTCCGATAATAATGAAGTCACGGCAAACATCGACTTCATGAATGAATCCAAGGGTACCGTCAGGATATTCGAATTGGCAGGCCCCCTGCTCGATATAATCGAGCAAGGTGGTGTTTTAATTGTCGATGAACTCGAAGACTCGCTCCATTTCGACCTGCAAAAAAAATTGCTCGCGGAATTTTTTAAAAATTCAACGGAAGCCCAAATTATATTTACCAGCCATAATGTCCAACTGCTGGAAGACAGGTTGCTGCGCCGGGACGAAATCTGGTTTACCGAAAAAAAAGAAGACGGCAGCACCGAGTTATTCTCTCTTACCGATTTTAAACCGAAACCGCGCAAAGACAAATCCATTAAGAACGGTTATCTAAACGGTGCTTACGGTGCTCTGCCTGTATTGGGGAATATTTTAAGTGAGTAAAGATTTTAAGAGAAGAAAGAAATATCGCCCTTTAAAGAGTACTTTCCTGGTTGTATGCGAAGGCTCATGTGAAAAAATTTACTTTGAGAATTTAAAAAGAAAGGAAAGGCTGTCAAATATAAAAATAGACATATACAATCCCAAAAGGTCAACGCCGTCGGAAATATGCAAAAAAGAAACAGAAAGAACGGGACTATGACATGGCATTCTGTATTGTAGACGGTGATGCATTAAAGCAAGGCGATTTAAAACAAGGGCCTAAAATCGAATTTATTATCTCAACTCCCTGCTTCGAGATATGGTTCTTACTGCATTATAAATTTACAGCCAAAGAATTTAATAACTGCGCCGGCCTCATCACCCATGAACTAAAGAAATATATCCCCGATTATCAAAAATCACAAAACTATCAAAAAAAGAAAAATTTCTACGAAATGTTAAAAAAGAATTTAAACAAGGCGATAGAGAATGCCAAAAAGCTCGATGAAGAGAACAAGAAGTCGGGGAAACTCAAAGGAACCTCAACCGAAGTTTATAAAATCTTAGAAAAAATTTTATAATCGACTCTAAACTAAGGAGCAAAAAATGAAGCAAACCGGGAAAACAAATAAATCCTACTGCGGGCTAATCACCGATTTCGGCAATCAGGATTTCTTCAGCGGCGTCCTGAAAGGGGTAATCAAACAAATAAATCCCCATATGGAAGTCATCGACATAACCAACGAAATCCCTTCATACAGCACTATAGCCGCCTCTTTCGTAGTAGAAAAAACCTACCCCTTTTTCCCCACCGGGACGATTTTTTTGGTAGTGGTGGACCCGGGTGTGGGCACTGGGCGCGGCATACTCCTGGCCAGGCACGAAGAGCGATATTTTATCGGCCCGGATAACGGCGTACTGACGCCTATCTTACAAAAAGAAAACACAACGGTCTCTATCTTAGATAAGGAAAAATATTTTTTGATCCGCGGTAATTCTACTTTCGAAGCCCGGGACAAGATGGCGCCTGCGGCAGCTTACTTAGGGGCAGGCATCGCCCTGGAGGAAATCGCTTCCCCCTACTGTGATTTTATCGTAGATGCCGCCTATTTGCCCACAAAAACTCAAAACTCCATCAGCGCCCGGGTGGCTTATATCGACAAATTCGGTAATATTATGACTAATGTGAGCGAAGATTTTCTTTATACTGCTCTCGAGGAGGCGGGGGCGGGGGGTTTTAAAGTAGAAGTTAACGGCCGGGAGATCGAGGGTTTTTTTAAAACTTATGCCCTGGCCGGATCGGGGCCGTTTATGTTGATCGGCAGCCACCGGAACTTAGAGATCGCCGTCAACCGGGGTTCTGCCGCCTCTCTCTTGCAAGCCCGCATCGGCGCGGAGGTCGGCATTATCTTTTATTAACCCCGCGGTGCGGGGAGCCTATAAGGGGCTGCCGGTCGGTATAAGATGGGCGGGTAGTTTTTAATATAGTCTATACAGCTATTACCACCGGTCAATTGTAGGCCCCGGGACGCGGTGCAAACGAAGAACGTTCCTCAAAGCAGAAAAGCGTATCGCTAATCAAAAGTTTTGATCAAACT
>JAGLSW010000190.1 GCA_023135565.1 Candidatus Aminicenantota bacterium
AAGTTTTGATCAAACTTTTTCAAAAGTTTGGCCCCCGGCAGGGCCGCCGGAGGCTGTTATGTAACAAATGTTGTTGACATTAGAAATTATCTATGAAATAATTTTATCTATGCGTAAAATAGGCGGTTAAGATGTATACGGAAGAAGAAATCCTACAATTGATTAGCGGCGGCGAGAATTCTTCGGTGGAATTTAAGTCCTCTTCGGTAAAGCCCGATGCCCTGGCCAGGGAGATTGTTGCTTTTTCCAACAGCGGCGGCGGGGTTATTTTGTTGGGTGTAGAAGACGACGGCCAGGTTACAGGTTTGCCTGCCGGTAAAAATTTCGAGGAATGGGTTGCCAACATCGTTAGGAATAATGTGATCCCCGCGGCTCAAATCGAGTACAGCCACATAGAAATAAAAAACAAAAAAATCGCCATCATAGATGTGCCGAAAGGCAGAGACAAGCCTTATCAAACTGCCGGGCATCAATTTTTAGTGCGTGTCGGTTCCACCAACCGGACAGCCACGCAAGCTGAACTGATGCGTCTTTTCCAGCAGAGCGGGGTATTTCATTACGATGCCGTCGGCGTCCCCGGGAGTGGTATTAAAGATTTGAACCTGACAAAAATCGACAGCTATTTTGATCGTTATGAACTCGATTTTACGCAGGAGAGCGAACAGGAGAAAGCCGCGCTGTTAAAGAACACTGATATTCTTAGCGACAAGGGCGAAGTTACCACAGGTGGGTTATTGGTATTCGGTATTCGTCCGCAGCGGTATTTGCGCTGCGCCGGTATTTCTTTTGCTCATTTCAGCGGCGGTGATATCGGCGCTGAATTGATCGACAAGCAAAACATCGACGGCACCCTGGATTACCAGGTGGATACTGCCCTGGCGGTGATTAAAAACAACATCCGGCGACCTTCTACTATTGTCGGTGCGAAGCGGGTAGACACCCGGTTTATTTACGAAGATAAAGTGTTCCGGGAGCTGCTGGTCAATGCTTGTGTACACCGGAACTATGCTATTTCCGGTTCGCGTATCCGGGTATTTTTGTTTTCGGAGCGCATCGAGTTCATCAGCCCCGGCAAGCTGCCCAATACGGTTACTATCGAGAAGCTCAGGGCCGGAGTATCTTATGCGCTGAATCCCGTGATTGTTAAGTTTATGGAGAATCTTCGTTATATTGACAAGTTGGGCCGTGGGATTCCCATGGTTTGCCGGGAAGCGGAGAAGAATAACAAGCAGGTATTTTTTAAAGAGTTAGGTGAAGAGTTCAAGGTAACGCTTTGCCTGTGAACCCCGTACGCACGAGGCAGCGTGTGAGCGCTTTTGATTCTAAACCCCGTACGCACCACGGGGAGGCGATGAGCCGCTTCGCGGCAAGAGGCAGCGTGTGAGCGTTTTTGATTTTAAATAAACAAAAGTTTTGATCAAACTTTTACAAAAGTTTGGCCCCCGGCAGGGTCGCCGAAGGCTATTATTAAAATGAAACGATACAAAGTTTTTTTAGCGTCATCGAGTGAGTTAGCGTTGGAGCGCAAGGATATTGCCTTGATGATTCATGACCGCAATAAAGTCTGGAAAAAGGACGCAGTCAAGATAGATATCGTCGTTTGGGAGGATTTGTTACATTCTTTTCACGGGGAGCGCATCCAGGATTATTTTAATGAAGAGATGCTCAAATGTGACATCGTGATTGCCTTGTTCTATAAGAAAGTGGGACAATTTACCCTTGAGGAGTTGCAAGGGGCGTATCAAAACTTGAAAGACGGGAAAAAGCCCTATTTTCTTTATGTTTATTTTAAGAGTGGTAGTGTACCCATCGAGGAGATCGATGAAGAATTACTCAAAATAAAAAAATTAAAAAAAGAGATTGAGACAAAGTATAAACAATTATATGGTGTTTTTAACTCCACCCAAGACTTGATACTTAAGTTGCAGCGCCAATTAGAGAAGATTGTTTTTCAGCAGGAGGCGGTTTCGCCGGGCGAGAGCGAAGCGGAAAAAGAAGAAAAACAGCGGCTCGATTTAGAAAACTACAAGCAGCATATAAAACGCAAATTTCGTTACTTAGATTTTACCGGCTTGAATTCCATCTTGCAGAAGTCGTTGCTCTTGGAGAATGTTTATGTAAGACTTCGTGCTATAGAGACATTAGTTGTTTATATCCACTATCATATTCCGGGAGTTTCTCATTCTGACGATTTGTATTATAAACGGGAGGAAAGAAAAAAATCGGAAAATTTCATAACTCTATTTAAACGTTCATATAAACTGAAGAAAAAAGAGGCGCTACGCCTGCTTATCCTCGGTCATCCGGGCAGCGGCAAAACTACGCTGATGAAATGGACTGCTTTGCAATGTCTGAAAGAGAATGATTCTTTCTTTTCCCGGTTTACCCCGGTTTTTATTTCGCTCAAAGAGTTGGGCGCTGACCCGCAGGGGACTTATCGCAAAAAAAACATCGCCAACCTGTGTGCCGGGTTGTTCGAGCAGGAGAATATCTCTATCGGCTCTTTCTTTGAGAGCCGTTTTAAAGAGAACCGCCTGCTTTTTCTTTTCGATGGTTTAGACGAGATCGGCGACGAGAAAATCCGCCACGAAGTGATTGCCTGGATACAGAAGCAGTACACCGGGCAAAATCCGCTTTTCGTCACCTCCCGTTTTTCCGGCATCAGGAACGAAAAGGGCTTAAAGTTCCGCGACGACATGCCGGTGTTCGAGATACAGGATTTCGACATGGCGGATGTGGAGACTTTTTTGCAGAACTGGTACCGTAATGTGGAAATCGCCGTGGCCGGGGAGCAGGAAATCCAGCAGGCTGCGGAGCAGGGCGAGAAAAAATACGGGGAATTGATCGAGATCATTAAAAACGAAAGCAATAAAAACCTGCGCGAACTGGCTGTTAATCCTTTGCTGCTGACTATTATCGCCATTGTGCACCGCACCCGGGCCGTGCTGCCCCGGGACCGCCACCGGCTCTACGAAGAGTGTTTAAGAGTGATGATCGAATTGTGGAATCTCGCCAACCGCAAAGTAGACGTCAGTTTCTCTTTTGAGAACAGTATGCTGCATCTCTCCAAAATCGCCGTGCGCCTGATGGAGCACGAGCGCCGGGAAATGGACAAAAGCGAGATCGAACAATGCTGCCTGCCGCCCACCATCGAAGGCAAAAGCCGGGATTTTTTCTTACAAGAAATGGTGCTCAAGGCAGGTCTTTTGTATGAATCGGAAGGTAAATACGGTTTTTTGCATCTCACTTTCCAGGAATACCTGACCGCCTATTACTTTGCCCATAGTAAAAACCAAAATGAAATCTTAGCCCACTATGACAAAGACTACTGGAAAGAGACCTTTAAGCTTTTTGTGAATACCGGCAGCGCCGAAGTCCTCTTCCAGCAAGTTATCGAAGATTTAATAGACAAAAAATATTGGCAGAAAATGAAGTTCTGGGAGGACTGCCTGCTGGAAATCGTGATAGAAGAGACCCGGCGCGGCATTGAGTTGGATTTTGCTAAAAAGGTGGTGGATGTTCTTGCCCAACTCGAGTATAAAGACAAAAATGATGAATTAATCAATCAATTATTATGGTTCTATCCCCTGTATGACAGCGGCCAGGCGGAACGATTGGAAAAAGATGGACGGCGCTTGTTTTTTGATGCGCCGCACCCTTTTGTGCAGTCTATCGGATCGTCGATTTTGTTTAAGGCAGGCGATGATCCTAAAACGGAGCTGCTGATCCAATTAAAAAAGCGCATCAAGGAATTTGAGAAACGGCCCCGTAAAAGGCCGAAAGGTGTTTTATATTTCTACCTGCAGAACTACAATGCATTTGTGCTGCTGGCCGAGGGGAGGCTGACCGGTTTTTATTTTGCCCTATCGAAGCTCAAGTCGGAAATCCCGTTCCTGCAATACCTGGACATCCTGGCCCTCCTGGCTCTCATGGTCCTCCTGGCCCTCCAGAACCTCATGGCCCTCCGGAATCTCCAGAACCTCCGGGATATCCTGGACATCCTGAACATCCGGGTACTCCGAGACATTCTGGACCTCCGAGACATCTTGGACAGCCGAGAAATCCGGGAAATCTTGGATATCCTGAACCTCCTGGACCTCCGGGATATCCTGCACCTCCGGGACCTTCTGGGCATCCGAGACATTCTGGACCTCCGGTACATCCTGGATATCCTGGACCTCCGGGATATCCTGCACCTCCGGTACCTCCGGGACCTCGATTACTTATCATATTTAAAAGATATTATGAAAGATTTCAATGAAAAATACAAGTCGATTATAGAACAAAATCAGCAGGAGATTCTCGACTGGGCCGACCGGGCCATGGAAAAGCTGCACAGCCTGTCCGACAAAGAACTACGAAAACACTTCCCCAACACCACGCCGGAGGAGCTAAAAGATTTTCGGGTGACGTCTATTTCGGAATCAAGAACGGCGGCATCTCGATGAAATTTAAAATATGTAAAACATATTGTTCATTACCGTCATGTAATGGTATAATATAGCTGAAAAAATGGACCCAAAAAAAATGTTAGCATCCCTGAGAAGAAGGTTGGAAGCGGAAAAAGAGAAGCATTATAAGCTTTTTTTAAAATTAAGGAAACACATACCCGCTATAGTCGAAATAGGGGCAGCGTTTAATGTCGAGCAGATCGTGTTATTCGGTTCCATCACCGACAAAGAACATTTTTCCGAAATTTCCGATATAGATATAGGGTTGATCGGGATAAAAGCAGAGGAGTTTTTTAAATTGTATTCCCAACTTACTGAACGAATAGAATGGCCCATCGACTTAGTCGATCTGGACGAAGATCCGAAATTTAAAGCCATGATCTTAAAAAAAGGGGAGGTTATTTATGACAGAAATGAAGAAATTCATGGAAGTAATACGGGAATCGGTTAAAGAATGAGGAGGTAGTTAATCATGATGCGCGCCTCGCCCGGAAA
>JAGLSW010000191.1 GCA_023135565.1 Candidatus Aminicenantota bacterium
ACCCAACCGCGGTCGGAGCCGCTGCTGACAGAGCCGTCCTTGTAATAGGTCCATTTCAGGGTGTGGGTGCCGGCACCGATATTATAAGATACCTGTGTCCAGTCGACGGTACCGGAAATCTGCTCCTGTAACACACCGTCGATGTAGAACCTGAGGAAATCATAATTGGATTCGGATGAGACTTTCCAGTAGAATTTAACGGCCTGGGTGGTACCCACGGTAACGTTGGTTTCGATGGTGGTGGACTGGTTGTGGGTAATGGTTCCGCTCGCGGCCGAATCGCCGCCGTAATAATAAGTACCGGTGTCTTTGTACCAATTCGCGCTTCCGCTCTTAGTAAAGGTTGAGCTGTAATCTACAGCCTCACCGATTTCATCGGCAGGCGGGGCGCTGACCGTAATATAGTTGGTTTTGGTTTCGCCGTCGCTGCCCGCGGCGTTGGTGGCGGTCAGGGATACGGCGTAGGTTCCGGCTGTGTTGTATTGGATAACCGGGTTCTGGGAAGTGCTGCTGGAGGGGGTGCCGCCGGTGAAAGTCCAGGACCAGGAGGTGGGGCTGTTGGTGGAAAGATCGGTGAAAGTGACATAGTCGCCTTCGGTAACGGTGGTGTCGTTGGCGGAGAAGTTCGCTACCGGAGGCAGCGGGCCGCCGCCGGTGCCGATATCCACGGTGTAGTCTTCGACTTCGCCGTATGTGAAGGTTTCGCAGGATGTAGGAGCCGCATTGTACTTCATGGTTACCCTCATGCGGGTAATACCGCTGGCGCCGGAGGGCACTGTGAAATTACCGGATACGGTTGAAGTGCCGTTACCGCTGAACACCTGCTCGCCGCTGTCCGTGAAATCGCCGTCCGCATTAAAGTCGATCCAGATAACCCAATATTCGCTGTAAGAACTGCTGGAAAAACCGGGAGTCAGGGTGACGCCGGTGTTGGCCCCGGCTGTCAAATCACAGGTGGTGGAAGTGTAATCGGAGTATCCGGCAGCGCCGGAACTTTTGTCCAGGCCGCCTACCTGTACACGGGAGACCCATTCGTAACTGTAGTCGTTACCCTGGGATGTGCAGTAAGTAGGACCACCGCCGCCGCCTACAGTGATGTCGAAACTGATGACGCCGCTGTTTTCGGCGATATTGGTGACCGGTTTGGCGGTGGCTGTGCCGTTCCAATCCCTGGCGCTGGGCGTGGTGGCGTCGGTGAAAGAGGTGTTGTTGCCGGAACCGGGGAAAGGATCGCCGGCATAATTACTGGAACTCCTGAGGTCGTCCGCTTCTTCCACATCCACGCCCTGGTGGCTGGGATCGGCGTTGACCGTATTGCCGGAGAGACCGTCGATGTAATTGCCGTCGATATGGAAAATCATCAGGCCGTGACCGCCGATATAGGAATCCCAACCGGTCTGCTGACGGTTTTCCAGGATAAAGAATTCATTGGAAGTGGCGCTGTTGATGCGATAGGATTCGCTGTTGCTGCCTGTCTCATTTAAGGTCAGGCCCGTGGCCGTGGTAGAAAGTACGGTAGGCGTAGTCCAACCCATTTTCCATTTGGAGTACATGCAGTGCTGGGCGGGGGTGTCACCGCTGTCGTTCCAGGAACCGCCGGACATGACGTCCCAATATTTGCAATCCCAGGCCGAGCCGCCGCTGCCGGTGCCGTCGGTGTCGTACAGGTCGGGGGCGCCTAATAAATGACCGAACTCATGGGCGCATACGCCGATAGCGGTCATGGTGGAACCGGAGTTGCCTCTTAATTCGGGAACCGTAGCATAACGGTCGATGGTGACGCCGTCATAGGTCCTGGCATAGGTAGACAGGGTCCAGGCATGAGACCAGATGGTCCAGGAAGGAGCGCCTGCTTCTTCACCGTAACCGGCGTGCACGACGAAAAGACCGTCCACATAGCCGTCACTGTTGTTATCGAAATTAGCGAAATTCAGACCGTCGTTTTCCGCCAGGTCCACCAGGGATGAAATATAACCCCGGATGCAATCGGCGCAGTCTTCGTTCGAATTGGCCGCGGTCTGACTGGACGTATAGGGGCCGACAACCGTACAGTTAACGGTTAACAGGTTGTAAGAGTTGTCTAAATAATAGGCTTTAAAGCTGCTCGAACCTGTGTTGAACAGGTCATTGAATTGACTCTGGGATTTGGTAAAGCTTAAGTCTGAAAAATCACCCAAAATGATCAGCATGTTCCGCGTCCCGGTGGTGGGGAACTGGCCGGTAACGCCGCCCCAGCGGGTATCGTCGCTATACTTATTCCTGGCCTCCATCCGCTGCCTTGCGCTGAAGTCGAGATACTTTTGGTGTTTTTTCAACTTTTGCTCTTCTTTCCTGCTGCGTTCACCGGGGTTGTGCGCCCTGAAAGGGGAACGAACTAAGTCGCCCTTGTCATCGCGAACTGCATAGTTATAAAAGCCTTTTTTGTTGGCTAAAACGGTATAACCGTCTAAGGTCCTGCCGTAATGGAGCCACTGGTCTCCTTTCAGTTTGATCTTTAAAATAGTGCCGTCGGGCTGTTCATAGTCGACGACCCGGGGGTAAGCCGGTGAAAATTGTTTACCTTGCTCCAGGTTCTGTTTTACCTGTTTGTCTGTACTGCCGACAATCAACAGGCAAAATAGTAACAGGGTGAAAATGAGAAAGTTTTTTTTCTTGGAAAGTTTCATATTTCCTCCTATTTTAGATTAATTTAGTCATAGTTAAGATTTCTGCCATAAAATATTATAACTTAGCCGGAAGCGATTACAATCGGTCAAAAGTTGTATTTTTGGTTGTATTGTCTTTCCTACAAAATAGGACTAAAGTCCTATATTGTCGGCAAACTGGGAGTAAAAATGGCTTTCCTAAAAATTTCAAATTCCACATCTCAAAGCCCCAAATTACAAGCTCCAAATCACAATTATCAAACAGGGATTAATATAGACGTTTTCAGCGCTTCTAATTTTCTATACTGCGCTAAAAAACTACGGTGTTTCGATGACCGCCGAAGCTATTGTAACATAAACGGGAGCATTTACAATCAGTCAAAAGTTGTATTTTTGGTTGCATTGCCGCTCCCACAATATAGGACTAAAGTCCTACTGCAATGCCGGGCTTTCAAAAAATATTCCCGGCTGTTTTTTTTAATAGGTTATAAATTCTCATGAGTGAGTCGTTTTATAACCTCTTTCCTAATTTTTTCTTTTTCCCAGTTGGGATGCATCGACCGGAGCATATCGTGCAATTGTTCCCAGGCCGAGTCCCACATATCCGAAGCGATTTTAATTCTCTCCTGCGGTTTTTTGTTTTTATATATTTCTACCATTACGTTGTCCGGGCATTCGATTTGCCCTTTATCCAATCTAAGATGGCTTTTTTCTATCATCGGGATAATCCTCCAGGTTCGGCACGGCTGCCGCACCTAATATAGAGATTTAGTACAAAAACCATTATTTGTCAATCAAAATCAATGAAATTCCGAAATTCTTTCACGTTTTTCTTAATTGTTAATAATAAAAAGGGGGGAAAGAGGTTACCCGGTCATAAAATTCTGCCACTTTCCGGCAGAATATTTTTTCGCACTCCTGGAAACAGTTTATTATAAAGCGTTTACAGGAAACGCTAATAACGATACCCGTAGGGGACGCACATGTGCGTCCCGTTTTCGGACGTATCGTTTTATCCTTAGGGCGCATGTATGCGACCCCTACAGGTATGAATGGCTGAATTGTTTGTAATTTGGGATTTGTAATTTCCCGGCAAGCCGGGTCTCTCATAGGTTGGGGGCGCCGCCCCCCTTTTCTCCAAAGCACCGGTCATCTGCTCCTATGCGCCTATTGACAAAAAGTCATAAAGTCATGCACCGTGCACATGTTCATGTTCATGTTTTGTCGGCCTCAAGGTTGACGTAGTACATTCCGCTCTGAAAGAAGATGAACGGCATATTGATTCAAACTGACATTTTCTTTTTTTGCCTTTTCAGCCAATTTCCGGTGCAGGGATTTAGGCAGCCTGAGTATAAACTTTCCACTGTAACGGGATACCACGTCCGGCTCAGGTATGTCGATTCCCATTTCTAAGGAAGATTCGAGCCACAGTTCCATGGCTTCGACGATATTCCGGGAAGTTTCGTCGTATATTTCTCCCTGGGTCATACAACCTTCTAACTCTTCTACTTTCGCAAAGAATCCTCCATGAGGGTCTTTCTGGATGACAATTTTGTATGGAAGATTCATATAGTAATCAATGTCTTTTTTTTTCATTTTATTCCTCCATATCTAAAATTTTTATTATCTCTTCGATGTACACTTTCTTTACCTTATTATTGTGAGAAGGGATAACGATTCGTTTCACACCATCTGTAAAGAAAAAGTGGCTGCCCTTTGTCCTCGTGTTCTTAAAACCCGAATGTTCTAAGAGTGTTCTTACTTCACTAAACTTTATGTCCCGCGGCTTTCTAAGAAACTTTTCTTTTAGTTTATCTATCTTCGTCATATTGCCTGATATTACATATAGTATCACCTACCACTGTTAGAATAGTATAAAAAACGATTTTTGTCAATTCGTAATCCCAAAATTCATAAATCTATCAGATTTTTTTTAAAACTATTGAATTTTGGGCAACATCGTTCTCTAATAGTGAAAGAGAAAAAATTATAGAAAGAAGGTGATGATTAAAGCAAATGGATTTTGTTAAAAATACTGTGAGATCAACTATTGACAGGAGGGGGATTTTGGTGTCCGCTATTTCTGATAAACCCAAGAGCCAAAACACCGCCCCCCTTTTCTCCAAAGCACCGGTCATCTGCTCCTATGCGCCTATTGACAAAAAGTCATAAAGTCATGCACCGTGTACATGTTTTCTATGTTGTGTCCGACTTCCGGGAG
>JAGLSW010000192.1 GCA_023135565.1 Candidatus Aminicenantota bacterium
GTAACCGGCATTCCTACCGCGACAACTCTTTCTCTTCCCTGTAGCTTTCAGCTTTCAGCGAAGTTGGGGGCCTCGGCATACCGAATCTTCAAAAAAGTTTGAACAAAACTTTTAATTATTTAAAAGAAAAAGCACTGCCCGCCCATTTTTAGGTGGTGGATTTAGGGCTTGTAATAGGCTTGACATCCTTTCCATTTATTGCTATCGTTACACCTGCCGCACTAAAATAAAATAGGTTAATCCAGGTATAGGTATGAAATGCTCTAAATGCGGGTTTAAACTCGTCGGCAAAGAGGATATCTGCTCCCAATGCGGCACACCTATATCCAAAGAGCGGGCGGCGCCCGCAGCCCATGAGGAAAAAACCCGCGATATTTGGGAGGAGTACAAGGCTTCAACACTCCCTTTTGCTCCCGGTGATTCATTTGGCAAAAGGTACAGTATTCTGGAAGAGATCGGCCAGGGCGGTATGGGAAAAATCTTTAAAGCCCGGGATAAAGAATTAGAAATGGATGTTGCTCTCAAAATGATCCTGCCCGAACTACCGACAAAGCCCGATACTGAAAAAAGGTTCAAGCAAGAGATTAAACTGGCCAGGAAAATATCCCAGGAAAATATCATCAGGATTCATGATTTCGGTGAAGTTAAGGGGATCAAATTCATCTCCATGGAGTATATAGATGGAGAGAATTTAGCGGAATTGGTACAAGACCGGGTATCTATCGACATCAAAACCGTGCTGGACATTTCCAAACAAATCTGCTTGGGGCTTAAAGCTGCTCATAAACAGGGCATTATCCACCGGGACTTAAAACCGCAAAATATTATGATCGATAAAAAAGGTAAAGTCTATGTCACCGATTTCGGTCTGGCGAAATCCTTAGAGGAACCGGGTCTCAGTAAGTCGGGGATAATTATGGGTACGCCTCAATATCTTTCACCGGAGCAGGCCAAAGGTGAGCCCTTAGATCAACGATCCGATATTTACACCCTGGGGATCATCATATACGAGATGCTGACCGGCAGGGAACTTTTTACTTCCGACAGCGTTATCGGCTATATCCGCAAACACATCGAGGAGAAGCCTATCCCCCCGTCTGAGTTTAATCCCGATACCCCTCCCTATCTCGAAAGAATTGTCCTGAAATGCTTGAGAAAAGAACGGTCGAAAAGATACCGGGATGCGAGTGACATTTTAATAGACCTGGAAAAAAAGAGAAAGCATACCGGTAGATTCATCATGCCTTCCCGGAGAATGAAAAAGAAGCTTCTTATTGCTGCTGCTTTAATACTCCCGGTGATTGCCCTGATCCTCTATTTAGTCATCCCGGGTGAGAAACTCCCGCCCCAAAATCTAAAGATAGCAGTTATGCCTTTCGTGAACAAAACAGGTGATAAAGGGATGGATATATGGCGCGGAACCCTGCAAAATTTATTGACACTTGACCTGGGCCAATCCACCTATTACCGGGTATTGCATGAAGATCAGGTTCACCACATAATGCGGGAACTTAAACGATCGGGATATCCAAATTCTCCCGGGATGCTCGAAAAAGCAGCCGCATCAGGAAAGGTCGACTATATTATACTGGGAGATTACAGCAGAACCGGTGATACTTTTCACATCGCCACAAAAATCCTGGCAGTGAAAAACGGGAGATCGCACCCTCTCGACACTGAAAAAGCAAAAGAAGAGCATCTTTTCTCCCTGGTTGACCGGTTGACTAAAAAGATTAAACAGCGGCCCGGTCTCCGGCCCCGGGGGTTAACAAAAGACATCGACCTAAATGTGGAGAAGTTAGTCCGTACAACACCGGCAGCCTATAAATACTACCGGCAAGGAGAAATCTATTACAGCGAGGGAAAATACCCGGAGAGTATAAATAGCCTAAAAAAAGCAATAAAAATCGACCCTGGGTTTGCCGCGGCTTTCAGGTTAATCGCTGTCGATTATATTTACCTGGGCAGCCAGGAAAAAGCGGACGAACACTTACGCAGAGCCTTAGAATTTATGAGTAAGGCCCCCGGACGGGATCGTTATTTCATTGAAGCTTCGGCTTCATATTTGTTATATAAATCCCCGGTCAGGGCAGTGGAAGTCTACCGGGAAATGCTGCGTTATTACCCGGATGATGAAACCGCAAAGATACGCCTCGGTTCCATCTACCGCAACCGGGAAGAATGGGGCCTGGCGGAAGAACAATTTGACAGTATTCTTAAAACCAATGATAGATCCACCGATGCTTGTATGAACCTGGTTTACATAAATATAGGCAGAGGCCGGTATCATGAAGCCGGGAAACTACTGCGAAAGCACAGGCACCTTTTCCCGGGATCCGATGAATATCACTACTACCTGGGTCGTATCGATCTTTATTTACGAAACTATCCCGCTGCTCTTAGAGAGATAGAAACAGCCCTTTCATTGAACCGGGACAATGATCAAAATATCGCTTTGATGGGCAGTTATTATCATATCACCGGGGAGGCGCTAAAAGCTGAACAGTACTATCGACAGCTTATAGAATCAAATGATGAAAGCGTTCGTGCCATGGGCGAATTTCGCCTGGGCTGTCTACGTTTGCTTTTAGGGCAGTATAACCGCTTCGAAAACGGGTTAAACCGCTGTATAATGTACTGCCGGGAAGCAGGCCTGGAAACACAGAGAGCAAACTTTCTCTTGTTGTGGGCCGATCTCAATCTTCGCTTTAATCGCGCGGAAATAGCGCTGGAGGCAATAAAGCAAGCCAGGAAAGCTGCATCGAGGATCATTTATACCGAAAAAGCCATCGATTATCAAGGATTTGCTTTATACCTTCGCGGACGCGCCTATCTACAGTCGGGGAAAATCGAAGCAGCAAAGAATACAGCCGCCAAATTGGAAACCCTACTGGAAAAATCGGGAAATCCCAGGAAGCGGCTTCATTATCTTTTAAACGGATTCATTGCCCTGGCGGAAAAAAAAACCTCCCTGGTATTATTAAGCATCATGAAAGTATACCCGCTGCTGCCTCATCAAAGCAATGTTTTAGAGTGCAGGGCATTTCTCCTGGACGCTCTTGCCGAGGCCTACTACCGGCTGCATTATGTCAAAGATGCAAAGAAATATTATAAAGAAATTACCGGTTTAACACTGGGTAGGCTGTACCGCGGTGATCTCTATGCCCTGGCTTTTTACCGGTTAGGCGAAATCTCCCGGGAAGAAGGCGAAAAAGAAAAAGCGCTGAAAAACTACGAGACATTTCTCAGGCTCTGGAAAAACGCCGACCGGGAAATAAAAAAGGTAAAAGATGCCCGGGAACAGGTGGCGGCTTTAAAAAAAGGCAGCGATTAAAATTCTTCCCAAAAGCTTCTTTTTGCTTCTCTCAGCACCTGGTTGGTTTCACACAACCAGGGGGGGATTTCACCGATACTCTCACCGGAAAAAGCAGCGTCTATAGGACATAACCAACACTCTTCCAGGTCATCGCAAAGTAAGCATAGTTCACCGGATACGCAGTAGTTGTCCATTCGCAGTTCAGCATAATTAGGCAGTATCTCGCGGTAGATTTTCTCATGGTTTGCGATGAAGGAATCTAAATCCCCAAAACTGTATTTATGGTAATCCGCGGTTTTTTCCTTTCCCTTAAAATAATCGGGAAAAAGGCAGCAGCCCCAGAGTTTTCCGTCCGGGGAGAGGGCCATGCGGCTGTCCCCAGCGGAACACCGGGCAACTCCTTTTCGTGAATTTTTCCTGAAGTTAACCACCGGGACGGCCCCGGTTTTTTTATAGACCGGCGCAATGATTTTTTTTAACAGGTCCAGTTCTTTGCTCAATTGTAGAAGGGCCTTTCGATGCCATGGCGAGATGTTGGAGAGAGAAAGAGCGACATTTTGTACTCTTAGGTCAACAATCAATTTCAACGAAGCAGATAGGTATTTTACTGTGTCCGGGGTAAAAACACTGTTGACCTCGAGATCGATTCCCGGGCGTTCTAATATCTTTTCTAAAGTGGCATAGATCTGAGCGAAGCTGCCTCTCTTTCTCGAAATCTCCTGGGCCAGACCGTCGAAGCTTAAAATTAGGGAAAATTTGTAACGTTCCAGGAAGTTAAGTATTTCTTCGTTTAGCAGGCTGCCGTTAGTGGTAAGAGAATAGCGAATTTTTTTACTTAACTTTTTTTCCTGGATATAGTCTATGATTCTCCCGGTTTGCTCGAAGGCCAGCAGGGGTTCGCCGCCGTAAAAACCGACATAACAGTTCTCATTAAAGTAAGGGGAAAAGAAGTCAACCGCTTTTTCCATCAAAGAACAGTCGCAGTACTTCTTATCTTTGGCCTGGTAACAATATGAGCAGTGGTAATTACAGTCCCCTGTTACGATAAATGTAAAACCCGATAGATTCATCTCCAACTCTCCCGTAGAAAACAAAACCTAAAAATTGAGGCTGCTATTTACTCTGAGCCGGCCTTCGGGACACCCGCGGGACGCGGTCAGGTTGAGAATCCCATTTAAGCTGTCGAGATTGTTTTTGGCGTCATCTCTTCTTCTTTTCAGGTCATAACTCTCTTCGGTGGGGGTCATGTTTACAAACTTACTGATTTCCCCCAGGTAAGTTTGAATTCTTTCTTTTTTAGACATTTTTTTCTCCTTAATATAAATTTTTTATTTGATTTTTTGTTTTTCCAATACCTGGAAAAACAAATTCAAATGATTATCCCTTTAGTTTAATTGTTACTCATCTCGCCCTTAGTCCTGCGATTTCGCATACCAGAATATAATAGTATAATTTTTCAATTTTGTCTACTTTTTTTTTATTTTTTATTTTTGAAGCAGTTTTCGGGGTCGCGTCTTAACATTTGACATCCGGGAAAAAATCAAGCCCGGTCTTGCCTGCGGCGGGGGGTGCCGCGGGGATCGACGACCCTATAAATCATCTCGAAAAACTTCTCGGAATTAAAAGGTTTGCTCAGATGGGCATCCATACCCGAATCAAAAGTCCTTTCTTCATCTTCTTTCATAGCATTGGCTGTCATGGCAATAATGGGAGTGCGACATTCCCGGCCTTTTTTTTCTTTGGCTTCTTGTTCCAGGCGGCGAATACTGCGGGCCGCTTCATAGCCATCCATTTCAGGCAT
>JAGLSW010000193.1 GCA_023135565.1 Candidatus Aminicenantota bacterium
CGCCAGGCCACCAAAGACGCCGGCCGTATAGCGGGCCTCGAAGTAAAGAGAATCATTAACGAACCTACCGCGGCGGCGCTTGCTTATGGCCTCGATAAAAAACAGGACCAGTTGGTGGCTGTATTCGACTTCGGCGGCGGCACCTTCGATATTTCCATCCTGGAGATAGGAGAGAATATCGTAGAAGTAAAATCCACCAACGGCGACACCCACTTAGGCGGCGACAATATCGACCAAAAGTTGATCGATTGGATCGTAGAAGAATTTAAGAAAGACCAGGGCATCGATCTTTCCAAGGACAAGATGGTGCTGCAGCGCTTGAAAGAGGCGGCGGAAAAAGCGAAAATCGAACTCTCCACCACCCAGGAGACGGAGATCAACCTGCCTTTTATTACCGCTGATGCGTCCGGCCCCAAGCACTTAGTGATGAAGCTCAGCCGGCCGAAATTCGAGCAATTGGTAGAAGGTATCGTCTCCCGCATCAAGGAACCCTGTCTGAAAGCGGTAAAAGACGCTGCCGTCCAGACAGCCGATATTCATGAAGTAATCCTGGTCGGCGGTTCTACCAGGATGCCCATGGTGCAGCAGTTGGTCAAGGAAATTTTCGGCAAAGAGCCCGGTAAAAACGTCAACCCGGACGAAGTAGTGGCAGCCGGCGCCGCGGTGCAGGGCGCTGTTTTAGGTGGCGAAGCCAAAGACATCCTGCTGCTCGACGTTACGCCTCTTTCTTTAGGCATCGAGACTTTAGGCGGCATCACCCACAAGCTGATCGAAAGGAACACCACTATTCCCACCAAGAAGACCGATACTTTTACTACTGCCGATGACAACCAGCCCAGCGTTGAGATTCACGTGCTGCAGGGTGAAAGGGAAATGGCCCGGGACAACAGGACTTTAGGTAAATTCATGCTTACCGGTATTCCTCCGTCACCTCGCGGCATCCCGCAGGTAGAAGTGAGTTTCGACATAGATGCCAACGGTATTCTTAATGTTTCCGCCAAGGATTTGGCTACCAAAAAACAGCAGGCGATTACCATCACCTCTTCCAGCGGTTTAGCCGACAGTGAAATCGACCAGATGGTAAAAGATGCGGAGAAACACAGCGATGAAGACAAGCAGAAAAAGGAAGACATCGAGAACCGGAACAAGTTAGACCAATTGGCTTATGGGCTTGACAAACTGGTAAAGGAAAATAAGGACAAGATTCCCGAAGAGAATGTCAAAGAAGTAGAAGAAGCGGTGAAAAAGGCCCGGGATGCGGTAAAAAGTGAAGACGCGGAAAGAATCAGGCAGGAAATAGAGAATATCACCACCCTTACCAATAAATTGGCTCCTGAGCTTTACAAGCAAGCCGGGCAGCCCGGTCAAGCTCCCGGTCAGGAAGGCCCCCAGGCTGGCGGAGCGCCTGGAGATGCGGCGGGAGCTTCTTCTGATGAGGGTGAAGAAGTGATCGACGCCGAGTATGAAGACATAGACAAGAAGTAAGAAGTTAGTTAGTTAGATCGCAAAGCGAGTTAGTTGATATAGCGGATGTTCCTCGGAAAAAAACC